>NZ_JAOCLC010000036.1:0-50624 GCF_029845105.1 Stenotrophomonas sp. GD03654
CGCCTGCCCATCCGGCCCTGCCCCGCAGCGGTAATCAAGACGCCGCGGGGCAACGCTTTCGATTTAGAACTCCGCCGCCACCGTCATGAACAACTGCCGCGGCGCGCTCGCATGGATCGCATAGCGCGTGCCCTTCGGATCGGTCGGCGCGAACGAGCTCAGCTGGCCGGCGTAGCGCTTGTTGGTCAGGTTGGTCGCGTTCAACGACACCCGCACGTTGCGCAGGCCCAGGCCCGGGCCAAAGTCGTAGCCCGCACCGGCGTCGAAGGTGGTCACGCCCGGCACCGACTGGTCGTTGGTGTAGGTGTAGTAGCGCTTGCCGGTGTACTTGGCACGCAGGCTGGCGAAGAAGCCATCGCGGTTCCAGCTGATTTCACTGGAGGCCATGCGCTGCGGCGTATCCACCGTGATCTTGCCGGCCACCGGTACGATGGCGCCGCCCGAGGTGTAGTCATCCTCGTAGGTGGTCTTGTTCCAGGACAGCGCGTTGTACCACTGCAGACCGTCGATCGGCTTGAGGATGAAGGTCAGCTCCGCACCGTGGCTCTTCACCGAGCCGACGTTGATGAAGCGCGTCACGCACTCCGGGCGCGTGCCGACCTCGATGCTCGAGCACGGGTTCAGCGACAGCAGGCGGTTGTCGAACTTGACGTTGTAGGCCGCGATCGACGCCTGGTACTTCTCGCCGAAGGTACGGAAGCCGGCTTCCAGGCTCTTGGACTTCTCCGGCTCCAGGCCGGCGCTGGCCGCGAACGATTCCGGCGATACCTGCAACGGGCCGCCGCTGCCACCGCCGACGAAGGCGGCGATGTTCTCGGCATAGGAAGCGAACAGCTCGTTGTTGGCGTTGAGCTTGAAGCCCAGGCCCAGCTGCGGCAGCACCGATTCCTTGGCGGTCAGCGTGCCCGACGCAATGCGGGTTTCAACGCCCGGCTGGGCGGTGGCGCGCATGCGGGTGTTCGGGCTCTTGATGCCCACATCCACGGTCAGGCGCTGGTCCAGGAAGCGCATGCGGTCCTGCACGTAGAACTGGCGCGTGCGGATGTCGAAGTCCTGGTTGAACAGCAGGCGGTCCGGGTTCTTCAGGTACAGGTCGTCCAGGAACGGGCCGCTGATGTAGTAGAAGTTGCGCGACACGTTATGGTCGTTCTGCTCGTACCACAGGCCGGCTTCCAGCTCGTGGATACCGACCGTCCACGACAATGCGGCGGTCAGGCCATCGCGGTTGATCGTGTAGTTGGTGCTGCGGATCGAGATCGGCAGCATCTTGTCGGTGCCCGGGTAGGATGGCTGGCCCGGTGCCCACCAGTGGCCCTGGCCACGGTTGTCGTGGTGATAGGCCAGCAGCTTCAGGCGGCCCTGCTCGCCCAGGCGAAGGTCGGCATCCACCGAGTACAGGTTGTCGTCACGCAGCGCACGACTCTGGTAGTACGCGTCGTCGATGCTGTTGACGCCGCCGCTGAAGGCGCAGCGTGCCTTGTTGTAGGTGCCCGGCGCGCAGTACGCGGCGGCGACGGCGCGATCCCAGTCCGGTGCATAGATGTTCCAGTCATAGCCCAGGCCGCGGGCCAGCATGTCCTTGGACAGATAGGCGTAGTTGGCCTGGCTGGCGCGCGAGGTGGCCACGAACGCACCGAAGCGGTGATCGCCGACGTTCCACACCGCCTTGGCGTTGAACTGGCGGGTGGTCTGGTTCTGGTACGGCGCGGCCCACATGTCCTGGTCCTGGTGCACGCCGGACACGTAGGCCGAGAAGCCGTTGATGTCGCCGGTATCCACGCGCAGGTAGCCACGGCGCTGGCTGTCGTCGCCAACGGTGACGCTGGCGCGGCCACCGAATTCGGTGGACGGGTCCATCGAGAAGTACTGGATGGTGCCGCCCAGGTTGCTGGTCGAGGCCACGCCCAGCGAACCGATGCCCTGCGACAGCTCGGCACCGGCCAGGTTCTCGGCGATGATCGCGCGGGCGATGCTCAGGCCGTTGTAGTTGCCGTAGCTGTTGTCGCCCAGCGGAATGCCGTCCAGCGTGTAACCGAGGCGGCTCTTGTCGAAGCCGCGCAGGCTGATGGTCTGCGATTCCTCGTTGGCACCGAAGGCATCATTGGACTGCACCGACACGCCCGGCAGGCGGTCGAGGATCTTCTGGCCGCTGGTGCCCGGCGGCAGCACCTGCTTGTCGACGGCGGTGATGCGCTGCACCTGGCGGGTCTCGCCCTGGCCGATCACGGAGACGGTATCCAGCGTCTGCGCGCTCAGCGCGGCATCGGTGCTGGCGCCGGTATCGGCGGCGGTGGCGGCATGGGCGCTGGCGGTGGCGGAGAGCGCGATCGCCACGGCGATCGTCAGGTGTCGGGTCTGCATGGTGGTCCGTTGCATTGGGGGTGGTCACCGGCATACGTGCGCGGTGCATGGCCACTATGCGAACGGAACATGAAACCTTCTTTACGAAAAACCAACGAACGGAGCAGGGCCGCCGTGCGTGTCCTGCAACATGTTCGTCATGGCGGTATGCGGGTGGGAATCAGAAGCGCTCACCGGGCCAGTTGAATTTGAGCTGGTCCATGCAGTCACGGTCATGTTCGGAGAATGAGAACCCGATCTGGATGCCGTTCACTACCGTGCCGAACACCGTCGACTCGTCCAGGCTATGCCCTGACGGCACGGAAAGGACATTGAAGTCGGGGTAGCGACGACCCATCTGCTTTCGCGAGATGCAGGCGCCGCCCAGCCGCAGCGTAATGCCTTTGATGATTCGCCCCGACGCATCGGTGTAGATCTGGCCAGAAGGCCCCTTGATCCTCCCAGCGACCACGAAGGGCGCCAGATCGATGGTGGCGCTGTCGCCCCGGCCCCTTCTTGCTTCCGAGCGCGAGCCGGCCGGAGCCAGTGGCGATAGCTGCGCGACAAGGTCAGAGCGTGCCAGCTGCAAGGACCAGCGTTCCACGAGCCGCCATGTTGCATCCGCCTCATCCGCAGTGGCAGCAGGTGGGGTGGCCGCCAGTGGCGGGGTGGCGACCACAAGAAGCGCAATCAGCAATGCACGCATGCCAACCTCCTTGATCCGCGATTCCGGCCGTTCATCCATCGGGCTCGGCGAGCGTTGGCAGGTATAGCACCGGTTCTGCCGATGTATCGGGCAATACGTCCCGAAAATGCAGAAACAAAAAGGGGCCGGATCCCCCTCGCAAGCGAAGGTTCACCGGCCCCGCGCACTCCGTGGGGGAGGCGGTCCACGCCTTGCGTGGAGACGGGCTCAACCCATGTACAGGCCACCGTTGACCGGATAGTCGGCGCCGGTCACGTACGAAGCTTCATCCGACGCCAACCACGCACACAGGCCAGCTACTTCCTCCGGGCGTCCCAGGCGGCGCACCGGCACCGAGGCGGCCAGCCGGTCCAGTACATCCGGCGGGAAGCCGCTGATCGCCTGGCTGGCGATGTAGCCCGGCGACAGCGTGTTGACGGTGACCCCACGCGAGGCCACTTCCGCCGCCAGCGCACGGCTGAAGCCGTGCATCGCGGCCTTGGCGGTGGCGTAGTTCACCTGCCCGATCTGACCCTTGTGGGCGCTGACCGAGCCGATGTTGATGATGCGCCCCCAGCCCCGCGTGGCCATGCCATCAACCACCTGCTTGGTCAGGTTGAACAGCGAATTGAGGTTGGAGGCGATCACCGCGTTCCAGTCCTCCACCGTCATCTGCCGGAACAGCAGGTCGCGGCTGCCACCGGAGTTGTTGACCAGCACGTCCACTTCACCGACTTCGGCGCGGACCTTGGCGAACGCGGCGCTGGTCGAGGCCCAGTCGGTGGCGTTGCCTTCGGAGGCGATGAAGTCGAAGCCCTGTTCGCGCTGCTCGCGCAGCCAGTTGGCCTTGCGCGGTGAGTTGGGCGCGCAGCCGGCAACCACGGTGTGGCCGCTGCGGGCCAGGCTCTGGCAGATGGCAGTGCCGACACTGCCCATTCCACTGGTGACGTAAGCGATTCGAAGCGTCATTGCAGAAGGCTCCTTGGCAAAGGGTCAGGCGGCGAGGGGATACAGGCCGAACAGCAGGCTGCCGATCATCAGCAGCATCGAGATGGCGATGGCCCACTTCAGGGTGAACTTCTGGTGGTCGGCGAACTCGACCTTGGCCAGGCCCACCAGCAGGTAGGTGGACGGCACCAGCGGGCTGAGCAGGTGCACCGGCTGGCCGGCCAGCGAGGCGCGCGCCATCTCCACCGGGGTGATGCCGTAGTTGCCGGCGGCCTCGGAGAGGATCGGCAGCACGCCGAAGTAGAACGCGTCGTTGGACATGAAGAAGGTGAACGGCATCGATGCCACGGCGGTGATCACCGCCAGGTACGGGCCCCACGATTCCGGAATCACGGCCAGGAAGCTGTGCGACATCGCCTCTACCATGCCGGTGTTGTTGAGGATGCCGGTGAAGATGCCTGCGGCGAAGATCAGTGACACCACCGACAGCACGTTGCCGGCGTGGTTGACCACGCGGCGGCGCTGCTCGGCCAGGTTCGGATAGTTGATCACCAGGGCGATGGCGAAGCCGACCATGAACAGCACCGGCATCGGCAGCACGCCGATGATCAGCGCGATCATCAGCGCTACGGTCAGCGCAAGGTTCACCCACAGCAGCTTCGGCCGCTTGATGTCTTCGGCGTCCTCCACCGACGGCAGCGCGTTGTTGTCATCGGACACGCTGTTGTCCATCCAGCTGCCACCCTGCGGCAAGGTCACCACACCCAGGCGGCGGCGTTCCTTCAGGCCCAGGTACCAGGCCAGCAGCAGCACGCCGGCACAGGCGATCACCATCGACGGGATCAGCGGCACGAACACGTCGGCCGGGTCCACGTGCAGCGCGGTGGCCGCGCGTGCGGTCGGGCCACCCCATGGGGTCAGATTCATCACGCCGCCGGCGAGGATGGTCACGCAGGTCATGTTCAGCGCGTTCATGCCCAGCCGCTGGTACAGCGGCAGCATCGCCGAGACGGTGATCATGTAGGTGGTCGAGCCATCACCATCAAGCGAGATCAGCATCGCCAGCACCGCGGTGCCGAGCACGATCTTCATCGGATCGCCCTTGACGAAGCGCAGGATCACCCGCACCAGCGGATCGAACAGGCCCGCATCGATCATCACCCCGAAGTAGAGGATGGCGAACATCAGCATCACGCCGGTCGGCGCGATCTTCTTGATGCCCTCCAGCATCATCTCGTCGATGCCGGCGCCGAAGCCACCGATCAGCGCGAACAGGATGGGGATGGTGATCAGGGCGACGAGCGGCGACAGGCGCTTGCTCATGATCAAGTACATGAACGTAATGACCATGCCAAAGCCGAGGATGCTCAGCATCATCTGCGGACTCCTTGCGAAAACAGGACGTGGGGGAGTGGAAGGCGCCCGGGCGGCATGCCCGGGAATCCGGGCTTAGAAGTCGTACTGCAGGCGTCCGGTAACCGCGCGCGTGCGGTCCACCGTCACCCCGGCCAGGCGGTCGCGGTTGCGGCTTTCGATCACGTTGAGCATGAAGCGCAGGTTGTCGCGCAGGTACCAGTTGCCACCCAGCGTCCAGGCTTCGGTGCTGCCGCGGCGCAGGTCCGGCGCGCCGTCGAGATGCTGCGCACCCCACATCTGGTCGTAGCGCAGCGCCACCTCGAAGGCGCCGGCCTTGTGGCGGATGTCCTTCACTCGCGCGAAGCGACCGGTCTTGCGGTCGTAGGCGCGGCTTTCGCCGGTCACGAACCAGCTGAGCATGCCGTAGGCGGCCATCACATCGCCGCGCTGCGCGCCGTCGTCGAAGGTGGCGCCACTGAACTCGCCCTGCCACGACAGCGGGCCGCGCACCTGCGCGTACTCCAGCGACCACTTGTTGACGTCGGTATCGCGGCCGGCGGAGAAGTCGACCAGGGTCAGGCGGCTCTCGTCGGACAGATGGCCGGCCGGGCGCGGGCGGATACGCAGGCCGGGCACGCCGTTGGCGCCGGGGTTGTCGTAGGCCTCGCGGGCCAGCGACAGGCCCAGGTGCAGCACGTCCCCATCGCTGGGCGAGGGCGCCCAGGTGACGCGGCCACCGGCAGCGCGCCCCTTCACCTGCCAGGCGTCGATGCTTTCCAGGCTGTAGAGGCTGGCCGCCCAGGTGAAGTCACCGGGGTTGGCCTGCCATGACGCACCCAGGCGGTACAGCGGCGCCAGCGTGGTGCCGGCGTTGCCCCGCTCCAGGAAGCTGCCGTAGTTGGAACTGGTGCGGTCATCCAGCGAGAAGTACTGCTTGAACTGGCCCACGGTCAGCTTGCCGGCCTTGCCGAAGCTGCGTGCCAGGTACACGTCCTTGGCCTCGACGCGGTCGCCGGAGAAATCGGCTTCCAGCTTGTAGTCGACCACGAAGAACTTGCCGGACACGTCAACCCACGCACGGCGGATTTCGGTGTCGTCCTTGTTCGGGGTGCCGCGGTTGTCGTTGTCGAAGGTGGCGAAGTCCAGGTGCAGGCGGCCACCGAGGGTGGCGGTGACCGGACGGTCGTCTTCGGCGGCAAAGGCCGGCGCCGACAGGGCAGCCAGCGCCATCATGGCGGCAGGACGCCGCCAGGCAAACGTGAATTCCACAAACCCTCCCAGGTGCGCGCCAGGCGCGCGGCAATCGTGGGCACCGGACGGTGCGCGGCCGCAGTCTGGGTCGGGCAAGCTGTCATCGTCCTGTCAACGGATTGTGCGGTGCAGCGTAAAGCGACCCGCTGCTGCCTCCGGACGGGGCCCGGCGAGCGCGGCAGCGGCATGCTGTAACGGCGCGCGATAAATCGCGCGCCATCAGTGAGATAAACGGTAGGCCATGAATGTTGCGCCCAGCGGAATGAAATTGCGCGGGGCGGAATCCGCCCATCTGGGGACGATCACCCGCAAACCGCGACAGCGAGCTAGGCAATCGCCTTCTCAAAGTCGATGATCTTTCGAGCATCGACGAAACGGTCCGCAGTTGTTGGCGATCGCAGGACGCATACAACACCGTGGCCACCATCTGGCTTGCTCCAGCCCATCACTAGGCAATACTCAGCAACCGATGCATAGCTCCCAGTCTTGCCGCACAGAAATTCAGGGAACTTAACGTCACCGTCAGGGTTAATGGTGTGCACGATCGAGTACGTACGGGCATTCACGCCAGTAATCGTCACGACGTGCGACAGGGTGCCCATTACCGTCAGAAGGAACGGGTCCGCCATAGCCTCTACCATCAGCCGCGCGGCCTGGCGAGCTGTAAGCCTGGAATCCGTATCAACACCGTGGGTAGAGAATGCTACAGCGCCCTCCATAGCTAGACCTGAGAGCAGGGAGTTCATTGCAGCTATGAACCGAGACAGCCCGTTCCCCGGCGGTGCTCCTTCACTAGCCAAGATCATCTCACCAACGAGACGACCAACGGTAAGCGAAGCGTCATTTCCCGATGGCACTAGCAAGCCGTACGCCAGATCTCGCCATGAAATTACGTCTCCAGCCTGAAGGCCTGCCGTCGTCGGAGGATGCATGTCCGCAGCAACGACAGTGACCGTGTCTGAAAGTCGTGGATCTGATATCCACCGCCGCATCACCAATGCCGTCACCAGTTTGATGATCGATGCTGGCGGACGAGGAGTATCAGCGGTTTTTTTGAAATTGGTTGTCATGTTTGCGAGACACCAGAGTAAGCCAGAATTGACGGAGGAAGCTTGCCGGCCGGCCAGACAACCACGACCACGCCACTGCCGCCAGCTCCTCCTGTAAACGCCGAACTGCCCGATCCGCCACCACCTCCGCCAGTTCCTGGAGAACCAGACATCCCGGCGGCAGCACTAGTAGCCGGCGAGTCCTTACCTCTGCCATCCCCCCTCCCGCCTCCACCTTTCCCACCCTCGCCGCCGCCATCGACGTCCAGCGTGTTGTAACCCCCGCCGCCACCACCGCCGCCGAACCACCCGTGGTCTCCTAAATCGGAAAGCGATTCGAATTCCAAGCCGTCGCCACCACGGCCCGCGTTGCCTTGGTAGTCCTCCACTCCCGTGTATGAGCTCATGAATCCCGGGCCACTGCCCCCGCCGCCGCCTCCAGCCAAATTGGGCTTAACGGAGGGCGAGCCGCCTCCGCCATAACCCTGCAGAGACGTGCCAACACCACCATTGCCTCCACCGCCTCCACCGCCTCCACTACCCCCGTTTGCTCCCTGCAGATCTGCAGTTCTACCACCACCACCTCCGCCACCGATGGAATTGATGGATCCAAACGATGAATTGGAACCATTGCCCCCGCGCCCGCCAGCAGTGCCGCCGGCCCCCCCAGCACCTATCACCACCGGGATCGCATCCCCTGCCATGACGCTGACGTTCTTTTCCACTCTCACGCCACCGCCACCACCACCGCCACCTTGCCGGGAACCACCACCACCACCGCCAGCTACGATCAACACATCAACGCGTGACACGCCAGCTGGTACAACGAACGTTCCGTCAGCTAAAAACACCCGAGTCCCGGGCGGGACAGGGTGGGATCTTTGGAACCCACCAGCTACTACGCCCGGGATCACGACGCTGCCTCCAGACTGCCTGCAAGCACCCACTCGTCCGCGCCGCGCTTTACCAAGACTGCGGTGGCCCACTGCTTGCGCAGCTTCAGGGTCTCATCGGTGCGGACGATGACGCCGGCGCCAGCGACGATGGTGGTCTGCCCCACTCCGCGCTGGTGGACATTACGGACCGTTCCAACAGGGAACGCAACCGAACTGTTCGGGGGGATCGTCAAGCTGTTGGCCGTGGCGACATCCATTTCGAGCCACGCGCCGTCGGTCAGCGATAGCGTAGCGCTGGCTGACTTAGTAGTGATGCTGACACCGGCGTTACCAGATGCAAGCCTAGCGAGTTGAGCCGCTGTAGCCCTTCGGCTCTCACCAGCTTGGACCACATGGAAGCTCTCACTTCCTGACAGCTCCGTCGCTGCAGGCAATGCAGTTACTTTTGTATCGGACATATCGACTACTCCAGGATGATCGGGTCGCCGGCTTCCGTGACGATGCGGTCGCCCGCTTCGGTCACCAGTTGGGCGCGGTAGAGGAAGGTGTGCTGCAGGCGCTGCCAGCTGCCGAAGCCATCTCGAACGGCCTCGATCTCAACCCGCAGCGTCTCGCCGCCGCTGCCGACCGGCGGCAGGTAGCTGTCGGTTGCGGCCGTGATGCCCGTCTGCGTGCGCACCAGGGCGTCCTGCAGGTACCAGCGGGCGGTGTAGGTGGTGCCTGATTCTGGGCCGATGCTGGACTGCTCGGAGTCGACCAGCTGGTCGGCCTGCAAGAGGCGATCGCGATGTGCCCAAGTGGCCACCACGGTACCGCCGGCGCCCCAGGCCTCAGCAGGATAGGTGTCGCCGTTGATACGCAGCCGTCCCGGCGGATAAGGCCGGATCTGGCGCCGGCGCATCGTCAGCGCGATCGCGGTGGCCAGATCCGGATTCAGCTCGCCCTGGCTGGTGCGGGTGATCAGCTTCGCCTGGGGCGATTCGTTGGCCAGGTACTCGCGCCCGTCGAAGCCGACGTACTCGTCGGTGAACCACACCCGCGTACCCACCGCATGCGGCATCGGCACCGTGTCCACGCAGCCACGGGCCACGGCCAGCGTCGCGGCCACCGGGTCGATCGAGACCACCCGGACCAACTCGTCATCGATCAGCGCCTCGGTGCCGACCTCGATCATGTCCAGGCTGACGCCGGCGGACAGCGCAATGGCCGTTGTAGTGGCCGTCATCGCGGTGATCAGCAGGCCGGTAGGAGCGAAGTCGGCCGCGCCCGCCTCGGCGAACGCCGCACTACCCAGCCGGGTCTGCAGCGTATAGCCGAATGCCACCGAGGACGGCCGCACGCCGATCGAGGTCAGGTAGCCGGCGTCGGCCGAGACGGCGGCCAGCTCCGTTGCCCCAAGGGTGGTGGCCAGATCGCGGTAGCTGGCCTCTTGCAGTCGCTGCACGGTGACCGGCTTGGGCTTGGTATCAGGCTCCACCCAAGCGCTGTCCGAAGGCTGGATGTAGCTGGCCGAAGCCATGCCGGCGACATCCTGGACGACAGTCAGCACCACGGACGTTTCGGTCTGCGTTCCGCTGTCGATGTCCAGGATCCGTACCGGCATACGGACTACGCCCCGTCGTGGCCACGAAAGGGCGCGCACCTGCCCGCGCTTGAAGGGGCCCGCATCCTGGCGCACGCGGATCTTCACCCTGCAGGGCAGGCCGCTCACGGCCGCCACTTCGCGCGCCGCGACCCGGCCGGCGAGCGCGGCATTCCACAGGCCTGGGTAGTTCTTCCGGCTGTTGACCACTCGCCCCTGGGCCTGCACGCTGGCCAGGTTCTGGTAGGTGACGGCGGCATCCTTGTTGGTCGCGATATCGCGATAGACGACCGTGACCTCGTTGACGCTGTTGTCCAGTAGCGGCTGCTGCCACTCAAGCAGCTCCATGATCTGACCCGGTCCGATCTCTTCCAAGGTCGCCGGGTCATAGTCCGGCCGCACCAGCACCAGCTCAGTCAGACCCGTCACCGGATCCTCGATGCGCATGCCACCGATGTGGTCGCACACCATGTCCATGAACTCTCCGGCAGGCACTGATCGGGACCACTTCAGGCACAGGCCGAACCCTTCATCCTTCAACGTCTGGGCCGCCTTGCGGAAGCTCTCATCGTTGATCACGTCGATCGGGTGGCCCATGCCTTCCGTGCGCACCTGATAGATGATGTGCGCCGGGTTCATGCCCTCATCGATCTGCACCAGGTCGCCCTGCCAAAGCCCTTTCTTCCAGCCTTGGCGCCAGCGCGAGACCTTCTTCGTCCAGTTCTTGATGTACGGGTTCATGGCCGACACCTGGCCATTGAACACGGTCGTAAACAGGCCCCGTGCCGCTGGCCACGGGCCGGGCACCAGCGACTGCAGGTAGGTGCTGGGCATCTGGGCGGGCTCGCCCATGCGTACTTCCAGCGTACCTACGATGCCGCCTTCACCCTTGTCACCGCCGAACACCTCCGGGGCGAGAATCGTGATGGACCGTGAGGTCGTGATCGGCCCCGTCTCTGGCACAGTACGCGGCACGTTGACGCCGAAGAGCTTGGTCCACACCGTCTGCGCACTGCCGTCCCAGACCTTGCGATCGCCTACGCGGATCTCTCGCAGCGAGTCCACTGGGCCAAGGCATTCACCGAAGTAGATGCCCATGTAGTAGCGGTAGCCGACGGTCTGCTTCTTGCCACTACCCACGGCTGGCCTCCTCGCGAGCGATCGCGGCCAGGCGCTGGGCGAACGCGTCGTCCAGCGCTTCGAACTGCTCTACCGGCAGGCCTTCATCTAGGAACCGGCGCAGATCCAGCCCATGTCGATCCATCCAGGTGCGGATACCGGCAGCGCACAGCACGCCGCTGTGCTCGCCCAGCTTGGCGGCACGCGCGTGCTCAACCGTGACCAGGACAGGGCTTCCCATCACTTCTTGCCACCCTTGACCTTGATCGGCGTGGTGCGCAGATCACCGTAGAACAGCACGTTGGGGTCATCGATCCAGTTCGTCCCGAAGACCATTGCGCACTCCCGGCCATCCTCGACCGTCGGGACGTTGAAGTCCTCCAGCGCAGCTGGCTTGGGTACCGCTGGCTTCGAACGGAACACGAAGCTGATAACCAGCGACACCACCATCATCACCATCTGGAACCACATATATCGACTCCTTAGAAAATCGGGTCCGGACCGAAGGGGTTCTTCTTCGGGATCGTGTGCTGCCCGCCGAAGTTGGGCGCGTTGTTGAACTTCTCGTGGCACACCGGCAACGCATGGCCGCAACCGGGGTAGGCCGAAACCAGCTCACCGGTAGCGAGCGGCGCAGCAGTCAGCAGGGTGAGCACAGGACCGACATGGGCAACGACGAACCGGTACTCGGTGGCGGCACCGTTCTTCCACTTGACGAAACCACCCACGAACCAGCCATCCGGCTTGGCGGCGAAGGCAGCGGATGCGATCGTCATCGTCGAGGCGGCTGACAGCACGCCATCGATCCGGAACAACTCCGGATTGAGCCCACAGTCTTCATCGAACAGCGCAAAGGGGCACGGCCCCTGCCAGCAGCGACGCAGGCCATTGGTGGCGGCTGCGCCGATGTTGCTCTGGCAGGTCAGCACCAGATCGTTCTGCCGTTCAGTGAAATCACTCAGTACGCCATTCCAGGTGTCCCGAATGACGCCATCGTTCTTGCGCACCCTGAGCCAACGCACCGTGATGCGCTCGGTGGGTGGGAACGGGCGCAGCACTGACGCCAAGGGCAACGACAGCGGCACCGTGACCTCCAGATTAGACCGCGCCTCCTGCGCCGACTGACCCAACCGACCGCGCTTCATGACCACGGCGGTGAACTGCTGCGAGTCGTAGATCTCTGCGCGATCGCTGGAGGTGTACCGCCAACGCTGAGAGCCGCGGCCGAACTCGTACAGTTCCACATGACGGGAGAACAGGCTCACGGCTCGCTCTCCTCAGCGCCAATGCCGGCGAAGGACACGCGGCAACGCGCGACACCCTCACCATCGGTTTCATGCGATAGCTCCACGGTGTCGGAGCTGAGGCGTGCCAGTACCATCCAGCTGATCAGTCGAATGGCGCTTGGCTGCAAGGCAATCCCGTGTGGCACGTCCAGCTGCAGGAACTCCCGCTGCGGATCCAACTCGGTGGCCTCAATCATCTGCCGGTACAGCACCTGCCCACTGAACAGCTCGATGCGTAGGTGACGACGACCTGCCTGAGCGCGCCCGAAGCGGGCCACGCCTGCCCAAGCCACCACGATGCCGCTGGAGGTGGTTAGGGCTGGCTCGACCAGCTCCAGGTCATCGGCCCAAGACGGCACCCACAGCGCAGCCGCGCGGCCCTGCAACCAGTACAGCAGGCTGCGCAGATTGGCCTGCTCGGTGCGCCCCCAGGTTTGCCAGGCGTGCGACTGCAGTGGCCATGCCTTGCCGGTGATGTCATCGACGGCAACAGGGCCGATATCGCCATCGATCACCACCAGCTGCCGGCCGAACTCGGCCGTCTGCGCCTGGTCGAGGTCGGGGCGCTGCTCCAGCACAGGTCGACCGCGATAGACCGCCGCCGGCGCCGCTGCTGGCCAGTCGCAGGTCTCCACCGCAGCCAAGCGCACGGTCGACCGCATGACCTGGTCGGTCACGCGTTCCAGGCTGGGGGTCTCGGCAATGCGAGCTGTCCTGCAGGGCAGCACCCGTGTGCCAGGTGCCCAGGCGTTGGCCGTGGGGCGGGCCAGCTGCAGACTGTCGGCGGCAATGTCGGCCACTTCCACCAGCTCGTAGGTGGTGACGTCCTTCCAAAGCATGGCCAGGCCGCCGGGGCGGTAGTCGCGCTGCGTAGCGGCCTGTACCGGGATGGACTGCACACCCAGCGCCAGGCGCGCACTCAGCCACGACACGTCGTTCCAGACCGGCAGCGCCCAAGTGCGCGCCGACCAGTCGAACAGGGCGTGTTCAAGCACCTGGCGCTCGCGCCGGTCGGCCAAGACGCTGAACTCCCAAGAGCGTCGCGGCGACGCGCGCAGCGGGAAGCGGGCCTCACCGCCGTCGGTGGCCTGCTGGACGTCGGTTGCCCACGCCAGGGTTTCCGACACCGGCCGGGACCAATCTGGCGGCAGCATCCAGGCCGACATGCGATTGCCGGTAATTGTGACGGTGCGCCGCCCCAGGGCCACGAAGTCGTAGGACAACGTCGCCGCGATTACCGGCGGGCCTTCGGTCGTGACCGATAGCTGCCAACGGCGCAGCTGCAGGGGCGCAAAGGGCAGCGGCGGAGCGCCAGGGCCCACCATCTCAACGCCTTCGCCGTTCTCAAGGGTTGCCGAGGTCAGGGTCTGCTGCTGGAGGTAGGAGTTCCAAACCTGGACGTAGCGCACCTGGTTGGTGACCAGATTGCCCAGGTCGATGCGCAGTGGCAGCACGTGGATGCGGTAGTACCAGTCATCGAACGAGGTGCGCTGCTGGGGGCCGCTGGATCGCTGTTCGGGTTCCTCGATGGTCGATTCTTTGGTCGACCCGGTGAAGAAACCCAGCCGTGCAGCTGCGCCGCGAAACTGGAGAGGAATGCGGGTGCGGGGTATCGCCAGATTGCCACTGCGCCAGTTGGGCCCTGTGCTGCTCTGCGTGGTGAGAAGGATGGCCATCAGGACTTCTTCACAGCCCAGCCATAGTTGCCGCTGGCCGGAGGCGCGTTGGTCACGCTGCTCATGGCCAGCTTGCGCAGCCAAGGAAACACCATCCATGTGTCTTCGCCGATAGTGATCTCCTGCTCGGGCTCGAGCTTTTCCAGGTAGCAGGCACGAAGTCCGGGTACTCGCCCGATCGGTGAGAGGTACACACCGGTACCGGGGCGGCGAATGCTCAACTGGATCGGCTGAAACACGCTGCGGCCAGAAAAGGTGTTCTCGTCACAACCTGCGAGGGCGTAGCCCAACCACATGCTGTCGTAGCTGGAAGAGGTGGTCGACTGGTTGATAGATCCGACACCGGATCCAGCCTGCCCCTCGGCATCCAGGGTGCTGTTGTAGTAATTGCAGATCCTGCTGTAGCTGTTGGTACGGCCGTCCTCAATCGAATCCGCACGCACGTGTCCACAGCCCGTTGCGCTGGTGTTGTGGCCGAACGGAATAACGTTGCTGCCACTCGATGTCAGCATCCCGCTATAGCTTCCGGTGCGCGCCCAATAGGTCCCGTCGACGTACGTGCCGCCCATGTATGCGCCAGCCTTCTCAAGAACGCCGAAGGTGTGATGGCGGTACTCTCCGGCAACGGCCTGGGCGATGGCGACGTGGATCGCATTGCCGTTGGCGAACAGCTTCAAACGGGGGAATGGCCCAGCCAGTTCGTATGTCGAGATATCGCGCGGGGACACCAACGGCTGTACGGACGGTGCTCCGTTTCCGTCATAGCCAATCGAGATGCGAGATCTCAGGCTCAGCTGGTCGGTGTTGAAAAGATGGACGTAGTCGGAGACGCCAGGAATGCGGAGCGTGGCGGTGCGATTGGCACCGACCAGATTGTTGCGCTCGACGGCCCAGCCATTGGCCTGCGCGAACTGCACCGCCAGGTCGATTAGGGTCTGTACGTTGGGAACATTGATGAATTCGGCGTAGGCCATCTCTTACTCCAGAGCAAATGCGGCGTACTGCCCGTCGCCTGTTCGATAGACATTGGGGACCAGCAGATGGTCCACCCCGTTGACCGTAGCGATCTGCTCAGCTGTGGCACCGAAGGCCGGCGTGTAGAAGACGCCGTCAAAGCTGCCGTAGAACTGACCACCCTCCGGAACCTCGCTGACGCGCGACCCGCGATCAACGCTGCCCGAGGTCCAGCCGACCGCCATAAGCTGGCCGCGCTGCAGCCAGCGCTGACCATCCAGGCAGCTGCGGAGGTTCTGATTACCCACATATGGGTTCCAGGGCATGGTGATGCGGCCCGTGGCCATGTACGTGGTGGTGTACCCATTACGAACGGGCAACCACGCCTGCATCGGCGTGAAGAGATAGCCTTGACTCAACGAGTCGTTGCTCTGTCCGTCCGCGATCGCATTCCAGAAATTGGAGTGGCCGTAGGTATCCAGCGACGCTACACCGTTACTGCCCAGGAAAGAGCCGCCGATGAAAAGCGGGTAGCTCCAGTCCCCCGGCAGGTGCTCCGGCAGGATGAAACCAGCGTACAGAGCGTCATATCGCCCGTTGATGCGGGTGATCACCTTGAAGCAGCGCCCGTTGGCAATAAACCAGTATTTGATCGGTGAATTAACGCCCAGGATCGACACGTAGTTCGAGTTCGCACCGGGCTGCGTGAGGATGCCAGGTAGATCCGGGTTGTACGCCGTGTGGCCACGCATGCGCATGTTGTAGTAGTTGCTGGCCGGCACTACCCACGCCTGCAGCGACACGTAGATCTCATCCTCTCCGGAGAGCCCACGGCCCTTTAGTGACACGAAATCGTTGGCCGCGATCGGACCGCTGGCTACGCCGCCCACCACTTGCCACTGCTGGTTCGCTGCCACCAGGGCCGCGTTGGTGGTCAGGAAATCCCGGAGGCGGGCCATGAGGTCGGTGATATTGGCTGCGGTGTCAGTTGCCCAGGCCATGTTCAGAGTTCCAGTGCTTGGCGGATCGCCGCAGCGTTGCGGCTGATCTTGTTGATGATGGTTTTGTCGCTGCCTGGATCATCGATGTAGTCCTCGAACAGAGTCGGAGATACCTGATTGATCAGGCGCAGACCCAGCTGAGTAGGCGAGCCTGTCGGCGCTGCGGCCACGGTGTTGAACACCGGCGAGTGCTGCAGCGAGGGCATCTGGCTGACCAGGCCACCGTCGGCAAAGGCATACGCGCCCCAGCGCCGGACGGCATCCATGCCAATGGCATTGAAGGCGTGCAGGAACGCCAGCGCACCAGGCTGTCGGACCACCTTGGCACGGGCCACGAACTCGCCATCGGACAGCCAGGCCGCGATGCTGTCGCTGGTGCTGGTTCCAGGGCCACTGACAGGGCCGCCAGATGCGCGAAGGATTGGCGTCATCGCGCCGACAGTCACTTTGCCTGCAACACCTCCGGGTCCTGCGAGACCGGCCAAGCCGCTCGCAATTCCGCTTGCCGCGTTCGCGGCTGCCAAGGCCGATGCCGCCACCTGCAGTTGGATGGCAGCCGCAGTCAGCGCTCCCGCACCAGTAATCAAGCCGCCACCCGCGCCCGCCAAGGCCGACGCGCTGCCAGTAACAGCACTTGCGCCGGCGGTCACCACGCCGCCGGCAGAGGACAGGGCCGCCGCCGACGCCTGCGTCGCTGTCGCCGCGGCAACCTCGGTACCGACCTCGGCGCCCTTGTTGAACAGCTTGCCAGTCAGGGTGGAGGCCAGCTTTGCCGAGAGCTCATCGGCCACGTACCCAGCCAGGCCGCTGGCGATGGACTGGAAGAAGCTGCGCACGATCTCGCCCAGGGTGGCATTGCCATTGGCCAGCGACATCAGAGCGTCACGGAATGCGCTCTGGAACGTGGTGCGCACGTTCTGCTGCAGCAGGTTGGTGGTGGCGGCCATCTCCTTGAGCTTGACAGCCATCTGTTCGGCCGCCTGCAGCGCTTCGGGGTTCTTCAGCGCCTCAGCCGTAGCGCGCATGCGATCGGGCAGATCGCCCAGGGCGGTCAGCTGCTGCTGGGACAGGTCCACCAGCTTCTGGCGGGCCTGTGCCTCGGTGATCAGCCCCGCCTGCAGTTCTACCTGGATGCGCTGCTGGGCCAGACCCATCTCGCCCATCGCGCGGTTGTAGGTTTCCTGCATTTTCTGCAGGTCCGCCGTCAGCCGCACCAGCTCCTTGGCACGGTCGACCTGCTCCACGCCCGCCTGGTTGCCAGCCTCGACCATCTGCCGGCGTGTGACCTCGAGCTCGCGCAGGCTCTTGGCCTGCTGCGCATCGGGGCCGCGCCCTTCAAGGTTGGCGATCTGATCCTGCACCTCCAGCAGCTTCTTTGCCGCCTCTACGCGAAGGCGATCAGAGTCCAGCTTCTTGGCGGTGTCCAGCAATTCCTGCTTGGTCTTTGCCGATGCGTTCTGGAAGTTCCCTTCCTTGATCGCAGCCTCGATCTCTGCCGTCTTGGTGGCCTTCTTGCGGCTTTCATCCAGCGTGCCGACCAACTCGATCTCTTGCTTCAGGCGCTCCAGTTCGCGCTGCGCCGCTGCCTCATCCTTCTGGGCTTCTGACTTGGGACCCTTGGGTTTCTTGGGAAGGCTCTCCGCATAGCGTGCGCGGGCCTCTGCCTCCAGGGACTTGATCGACTTTTCATCCATGCGGCCGGCCTTGCCCAGTGCCCGGATATTGGCGATCTCCTCTTCGAGCTTCTTCACCTTGCTCAGATTGCTGATGCGAAGCCGCTCGAACTCCTGCCTGGCCTTTTCTTCCTCCGGCGTGAGGGGGGCGTCGATGCCAGCCATCTGCACCTTCACAGGCGCGTTGGTTCCAGAGGCCGCCCGGATGCGCGCTGCCATCTTTCCGGTCAGGTCGGCAAAGGAGGGAAGCCCGAAGTTCTTGGTCAGCGTGCTGCCGACCACGCCCAACCCGAGCAGATCGGACAATCGTGGCAGTTTGGCCAGCACACCCCATTCGCCGGCCAGCTGCACAACTGCGTTGGTGAAGTCGCCGAGCGCGCCCCATGCACCGCTGACATCTTTCTTGACCTCCTGCCAACCACGGGCGAGCGCGGGCATCGTTTCATTGCTCTGCGCAGCAACGTCGTCCAGGCGGTCGGCGTAGATCCTGATCGCCTCCGCCACAGCTTCCTGCTGGTTGCCCTCCTTCACCAGGGCGCGCACCCGCGCCAGCTGGGCCTCGGTCAGGAAGTTCTCCGACTCGGTCAGCGCCAACAGGCCTTCGACAGGATCCTTCTTCAGGGTGAGGAACTTGGCGACGGTGGTATCGATGGCCTGGCCGGCGGAGGCCTGCATCTTGGCCGCACTGCGGGACACGAGCTCGAACTGTTCACCGGTAAAGCGGCCGGTCTGCGCCACCTTCGTCAGCGCCTCAGCAGCGGTGCCTCGGGAGACGCCCTGGAGACCGGCGAGCTGATCGCGCCGAGCCTGCAGGTTGGCAGTGCTGGTGGCGGCATAGTTGTTGGTGACGATCAGTGCCCGCTGGAAGGCCATCTCTTCGTCGACCGCTTGCTTCCAGGCCAGTGCCAGGCCACCGACCGCCACGGCCAATCCGCCGACCACGGCTACGGTGGGGGTGATAGCGCCAGCCAGCGCACGCGCGGCTGGCACCACACCACCGAAGGAATCCTTCAGCTGGCCGCCCTGCTGGATGGCCACCATCCAGATCGGCATGCCACTGACGATGCTGGTGGTGATATCGGTGATCTGCGCCGGCAGCTGGCGCATCGCCATCTGGTACTGGCCCGCGGAGATAGCGCCGGGTCCGCGCCCGCGATTGTTGGCCTCGGCCAGGTTGACGGCATTGCGCTGGATATTGATGCCGGCCAGGGCGCGGTTGTATTGCTCGCGACTGATGCGGCCAGCATCCACCGCCGACTGGAGCTCGCGCTCGTCGCGCTCGAGTTTCTGCAGCTTGGCCGACGCACCGTCGTATCGGCCCATGACGCCTTCTAGGGAACGCTGACGCTGCTGCTCAGTGCGGCTCAGCGATGCTTCCTGCTTGTCCAGCGTCTTCAGCGCGCTGTTGTAGTCCTCGGCGGTGATCAGCCCGCGCGCCATAACCCGGTCGAGCAGGGCTTCGGTGTCGGCCAGCTCAGACATGCTGGCCGCGCCCTGCTGCAGGCGGGCATCAAGCTCGGAGATCGAGCGGATCTCATCGGCGACCGTCTTCTGCATGGACGCGCCGGCAGTTCGCACCCGGTCAGCTGCAGACGCGCTACTGCGGCTGGCTTGATCCAGCGCGCCGGCCGCCTTGTCGGCTCCCTTGGTGACACCCTCCAGACCTGCGCCGGCAGCAGTGCCGGCGTCCTTGACCGAGGCCAGACCCCGCTGGAGTACCGGCAGGGCTTTCTGGGCCTGCTCGATATCCAGGGCGATGCGCATCGCAAGTTCAAGGTTGCGGGTGGCGGCCATTGTTACTTCAGTTCCTTCAGCAAGGTGGTCGCCGGATCGCCCCCGGCATAGGCAGCGTTGGTGTCGGTAATGCGCTCCCGCCGTGCTCGCCGCTGTTGGGCTTGGACATGCTCCCAAGCGAGCAGGATCTGGCGCTGCGTCATCCGACCGATGTCGGCAAAGCAGCGGCCGTAGCCAGCGCAGATCAGGTCGGTGAAGACCCGTCCATAGCCGACTGGCTCACCCTTTTGCCGACGGCGTTGCGCAGCAGCCGGCGCAGCAAAAAATTTCCGTTGGCCTGCCACCACAGCAGCAGCATCTGCTCGCCGTCGGTTTCATTGAGCGTTTCCAGCCAGCCTTCCTGTGCCCGCACCTCGGCGGCAGCATCCTGGCACTCCCCCGGCGCAGGGGCGATGGCGCAGGCCAGAAGATGGCGGATCAGGTCAGGGTGCGATAGCAGTACATCGGTCACCTCCAGCATCGACGCGGGCTCACTTCCCTCAAACAGCGGCTGCAGGTCGGCCAGCAGCGGAGCGGCCAGAGGCAGGATGCGGGCTCCTTCGAAGAAGCCGTACTCGCGCACGATGATGGTCTTGCCGTCGACCTGGCCCTGCTGCTGCGCAGCCAGGATGTCCAGTTCGTCGGCCACTGCCCCCGAATCCGGCGAGCCGGATTCGGAGGGCAGTTGGTCCTGGTTGCCAATTCGGGTGGCCATCAGGCGGCGTCCACCAGCATGACGCGGGCGTACAGACCGAAGCGCGGATCGGACTGGCGAACCGGATCGATCTTGGCCTCGCCATTGAGCACGATCTCACCGAAGGTATCGTTGATCAGCGCCAGGGATTCAGCCGCCGGGAACGAAATGCGGTTCACGTCGGCGCGGACGCGCTGAGTGGTACCGTCGACACTGTTGACGGCGTCGAACAGCACGTAGTACTCCGACTTGCTGCTCTCGAACACCTTGACCACGCTGTGGGCGGCGTACTCGTAGGTCTTAGCGGCCACAGCGGACTTGGTGGTCAGGAAGGTGATCATGCCGGTGACCGGGTTGACGGTGTAGTCGGTGTCGGCCACCAGCGGAGCTGCCGGCGTACCGCCCTCCAGCACCAGCGCGCTGATCGCGGCGTACTCCAATGCGACCACGTCGCCCGGCTTGACGTCGCCGATGGCCTCGTTGGCGACCGAGCCCGACGCCAGATCCAGACGCGTGCCGTCGGTGGCCAGCGCCAGATTGTCAGTGTTGATCTGACCCAGCGTCAGCCGCACACCCAGGTTGCGCTCGGTGGTCATGGTGGCGGCGACGCCGCGCACACCCGACCAGCTTTCCTTCTTGGTTTCACGGGTGCTGGACATGGCCAGCTCAAGGACGCTGCCGTCATACACCCAGCGCGCCGGCGCGCGGCTGCCGTCGGCATTGCGCAGGCCCAGATACACGCGGCCCTGGAACGAGAAATATTCGGTCTTAGACATGGCTTACTTCGCCTCCTGGGCGCTGGCAGTAGGCGCCTGGCCACCGGCCCTGCGCGATGTGTTGGGGGTGGAATCGGCCTCGGGGGCGTCGATGAAGCCGCGTTCGACTGCCCAAGGCACCAGGTCGGCGGGAACCTCGACTGTTTCGCCGGCGGCAATGGGCTTGCGCGACAGCGTCAGGCCCGGCTTCTTGATCGTGTATTTCTGGGTGGTCATCGCGGGATCTCAGGTTGAAGAAGGGCCTGGGTCTTCCATACGTCGACCCACAGGGCGGTAGCGGCGTCGTAGTCCTCGAGGTTGCCCTCGATGAGCTGGCAGGCACGGCCACCGGCAATGGGCGGCGTCCAGCCCAGCAGTGGTTGGCGAACCTTGCCCAGAAGGATCCGGAGCTCATCAATCACCTGGGCGCCGCGCTGTTCGCGGTAGTTGCGACACACGGTCACCACCGCGAAGTTGACTTCGACCAGCTGCGCCAGGCGCGACTGCTGGCCCAGGATCGAGGCGCCGGTCTTGGTCTCCAGCGGCATCTCGCGGGCCAGCAACACGTAGCAGCACGGCGCAGGGAAGTCGCGCAACGCCTGGACGGCGGCGTAGTCGGCGCTACCCTGGATCTGACGCACGTCCTTGTCGCTGACGCCCTGGCGGATGCGATCGCGCACCAGGCCAATGTCGAAGGGCTGCGTGCTCACCGGCCGTAGTCCTGCAGGGTGCGGTGGCTGAACTCCCGCGGCGGTGCACAGACCTCGGGCGCGCCGCCACTGGGCGCAGGCAGCGGGTCATCGGCGCCGAGGCTGAACTTGCTATCGCGCACCAGCTCCAGAAAGCGCAGTGCTTCCTTGTAGTCGCGCACCACCGGATCGGTGCGCTCCTCGGTGTTGACCCGGTCCTTATGCAGCAGGTAGCGCGCAATCCACCGTGCCCACGTGGACACAATCCCCGGTACCGGCGCCGGCAACGGCACCGGATAGGGCTTGGGCTTGCGCATGACCAGGTAGCCGTTGATCAAGCCATCGGCGTCGTCCAGAGCGCGCTGCACGTGCGCGGCCGCCTCATCGGCGATCGCCACGTCGGCTGGGTCGAAGGCGCTGCGATCGCTGCCGAGCAGCGTGGCATCCATCAGCGCATCGTCCACGATCGGATAGCGCTCCGGCGTGGCCACCTGCGCCAGCTCCTGAGCGAGCTTGGCCGCCGACAGCAGTGCGAGCGTGCAGTAGGACATGGCGGCCGATTACTCCAGCTCTTCCGGGGTGGCCGGTTCATCACCGAGGACGCCTGCATCCTGGTAGTCCTCCGCATCGTCCCAGGTCATCTCGATCCATGCCGGCGGCTTGACGACCACGCCGTTGTGCTTGAACGGGCTGAGTACTTCGAAGCACCAGGCGCTCGGCGCATCATTGGCCCCAGCCGTGGAGGCAGCAGGCGCAGTGACAGCGTCGAGAGACGCAGCATCAGGCGAAGAAACACCCGCTTCGGCGTCCGCGCCCTGGTCCGCTGCCGAACGGTCGGCCTGCGACTGGTCCACGGCAGCGCCATCGGCTGCACGGACAACCGACGCGGCGGACTCCAGCTCACCTCGGCCTTGCTCCGGTACCGAGCCGTCCGTCGCCGGCTGCGCGTCCGTAGTCTTCTCTTCCTTCACGGCCGGCACGTCGGCCGGCGTGTCGTCCTGGACGGTCTTGGGTGCGCTGGGCGGCACAGTGCGGGGCTTGGCCACGACGAGATCTCCGAATAGGTGTGGTGCCGTGCTCTCCGGCTGTCACGCATAGTTTTGCTGTGCTTCGCACGGCCAGGCCCGCGTTCGCCTGCTGCTGCCGCTCGCTGGGTTGTACGGATGAGCGGCAGCCAATCCGGCGACGTCCTGTCGCCGGCGGCGTATTACAGGCCGGCGCCCTGAATCAGGTAGCCGGCAGCCATACCGGCCAGAACCGGGGTGGCGTCGTTGCTGACGCCGTAGATCCAGCTCTTGGCATTCGCATCCCAGTACGGAAGCTCGACCAGCGGCATGCCTTCGATGCGATAGCCATAGCCATAGCTGGGCTCCTCCACGTTGGCGTTCACGTCCGCACCAGGGCTGACGTAAGCCAAGACAGCCGAAGTACCCCAGACGTCACCGAAGGCACCGTTGTCGTCGGCCACCACACCACCACCGACCACGATGTTGTCGATCTCGAAGATCTGCTTGAGCAGGTCCAGGGTGACCTTGCGCATGCCTGTGTTAGCCGAGCGATCGATCAGCTTCGGATGCTGCTTGAGCTGCTTGAACGACTTGGCAGACAGCAGCATGGTGTTGGGATACAAGCCGATGCTGTCACGCACCGCTTCCTTGCCGGTTTCGACATCCTGCGCCGGGTTTGAGGCGGCGTTGGACCACACGTTGTTGCCAGCCAGCGTCACCTTGTGATCGTTGTCGTAGTTGCTGGCGGAGGTGGCGATCTTGGCGCTGTCCACCTCGTACTCCAGCAGCAGCGAGCGCAGCGCGGTGTTGACAGCTCGCGTGCCCAAGTTGATGCCAGGCACCTGGCTTGCGTCCTTCATGTGCTCGCGTGGCACAAGGGCTTCCAGTGCACTCGGGATGATCGAGTAGGGCTTGCCCTGGTAGCCAAAGCGGATCCGCTTGGTGTTCGAGCCAGGGGCACGCTTGGAGTTGTAGATCTTGAAGGATTCCTTGCCGAACTCGATCACCTGGCCGCCATAGGCGGCGACATCGGCGAAGGGGAACAGCGCGGTGGCCACGAGCTGCGCCTGGCGATAGCCACGGGCGTGCTCGGAAAGGATCGGGTCAACGACGCGAACCTGGCCGGGGGTCATCTGTGCGGACATGTAAATCTCCTGCGGCGCTTGCCGGTCAGTTCGGGATGAGGATCACTTCGAGCACGTCGCCGTCGGCGGCGGCCTTGGCGCCAGGTGCCGCGCGGGCGACGACCTTGCCCGCGTCAGCCGTGACGGCTTTGCCGTCGACGCCGACCTCAAGGGCAGCGCCCGCAGCAATGGCGGCACCTGCGGTCACCTGGGTCGTGCCCAAGACGTCAACCGGAGCCAGTTGTCCGATCGCCGCATCGGAGCGCGTGACGCCGTAGGCGTTGCCGCCGGCAGCTGCTACGCCGCCCGCCGGGGAGACGAAACGGTTGTTGGTAAGGGCTGCCGTGGCCAGCACGGACAGCGTAAGCAGAGCGATGTTCTGGGACATGGTGGGCTCCTGGATAGATGAGTCAGCCGCCGACCGCGGCGACTGCAGCTGCCCAAGACGTGCCAGGGTGCTGCTGCTGATAGGCCTTGGCCTTGTTGAAGAGATCCGCGCGGCCTGCATCCACATGCACTCCCGCAGGCGCTGCGAAGTTCGCGGCTGCGTTCGGCGCGTCGCCAGCGGACTTCTCGCTGAAGTCCACGGCCTTGGGCAGGCTGGTCAGCAGCTCGCGCAGCACCGATTCGGCCGGCTTGGACACCGTCGTTTCACCCTCGGCGAAGTTCAGCGGATCCTTGCCATTGGGCTGAGCCAACAGCAGTTCCACCACGGCCGGCTGCTGGCGCGGCAGCAGCTTGCCTTCCTTCACCAGGCCTTCGGCGAACGCCACTGCGTCTTCGCGTCGCGCGGCCTGTTCACGGGCGGCGAGGGCCTTCTCGCGAGCGTCCAGGGTGGAAGCCTGCTGGTCGAGCTGCTGCTGGCGCTGTGCGTGCTCGACGTTGTTCTGCTGGGACATGGGGTCGATCTCCGATTTGACCTGTTCACGAGTGGGAGGCGGTGCCTGGACGGGCGCAGGTCCATCGAGGGCGCTGCGCGGGAACTGGGTGAGCAATGGCGATGCGAAGAGGGCCGACGTGCGCGAGTTTTCGTCATCGCGTGTGCTGCTCTCGATGCCGCGGATCTGCCAGTCCGGAATGACCTGGTCAGCCGTCTCCAGGCCCTGGGTATCGATCAGCCAGTCGCGGAAGCGGCGGAACAGATCCGTCAGCGTCCAGCCCAGCGGGGCCAGCGACATGGCAAAGCACGCAGCGTCATCGCCTTCGGCGAAGGAGGCCGACTTGAGCCCCTTTACTGCCGGCGGCTGCGCGCCCAGGAAGCCGATGTGGCGCAGGTAGTACTTGCCCGGCGTCGGGTTCCCCGGCGAATCGGGCATGAAGATGGAGGCGCTGATCTTCTTGAAGCGGCCGTTGTTGACCAGCTCCGCGAAGGCAGGATCTACCTCGTGCGGTTCGGCCATCAGGAGGCCGTCCTTGGCCTGAAGCACTTTGCTCCAGCCATAGGCCGGGTCGTCGGTTTTGGGATGGCCCACCACAATGGGCGCTTCGTGCAGCGCCGGATCGTAGCTATCGGCGATCTGCTGCACATCCGCCTCGCTGAAGGTCAGCGTGCGGCCGTCTTCGGCAACGTGCGTGCCGGCTTTGAAGATCTGCAGGGTGGCGGCGGGCTGGTTCATGCCGCCAGTTTTCCCGCGCCAGAGGTCGCTGTCTTTGAAACTGGTTTCCAACTTTCGAGGGCGGCAGCGGACTGGCTCATGCCCTCCTTTTTCCCGCAGTACCGTCTCACGTCTTGGGACGGTGCATTGCAGAGAATTTCAACCGCAGATGCACGATGCGCGTGCGGTGATCGTCCTGCGTGGAAACAAGTGCCAGTATCGGCCGCACAGGTGTGTCAGACACCAAGCCGGTGTGGGTGACGCCCGAGTGTGGCGGCGCGCCTGTAGCGGCGCGCAGAGCGCCTCCCACGCGACGATCAATCGAAGGCGCCGCTCACGTGATCTTGAGCGATATCCAGCAGCTCTTTCTCATCCTCGCGACTGACGCCAAGCCAAGGGCGAGCAGCGATGGTGTTCGTGTAAGCAGGCATCGTGATCGAGCGCCTATAGCGCGTATTCTTGCGATTGGCTTTGACGAACCGGCTACCGCCTTTGCCAGTCTTCAAGTAGATCTTGGCCGGGCGCGCCGGGTGACGGATGGTGCCGCCGAACTGATGGATGGCGCCATAGGGCGCATTGGTACCAACCAAGACGGCCTCATTCCCATCCGTTTGCCACGATGCCATGTCGCCGAGCATGTGGAAATCAAACTTCAGAATCGGGACGCCGGGGCGCTTCTTCTGTTTCCAGCGTTTGTAGCTTGGCTCCAGTGCACGCCATCGCTGTCCGGTCGGATCACGCTCCTTCTTGGCTCGCTCGCGTGTCGACCTCAGCAGGTACTCGCCCCAGTCTCTCAGGATCAGTTGCCGTGCTTCGCCCTCCAGCTGGCGCAGCGCATCAGCCAGCGCAGGTGTTGCCGAATCCAGGGTGACTTCGAGCTGCGCCATCAGAGTGCTCCCTGCAGCAGCTGCAGCGTGCCATCGGCGACGCTGCGCTTGAGATCAGAAGGCATCAGCATCTGCAGCTGGGGCTGGATGGTGCTGACGCCCGTTTCCGAGATGGCCACGTCGACCACCATGAAGGCCGGGCGCCCCACCGCAAGGACATACCGCAGGTGGCCTGCGGCCACGTCCAATAGGATGGCCACCGCATCGAGCAGGCGGATAGGCAGCTCGGCTGCGGCGATGGCGACCGCGCCAGGCCGAGTGATGGGGAGCTGCTCAGCCAACACTGCAAAGGCCGCCGTCGCTGGTCGAACGGCAGCGCGCTGCAGCTGCGACACCAGACCGGGAGACAGTGCGCCGGCCAGGTAGCGAGCAGCGTGCGCGGCATCGGCGTCAATGCTGGCCAGCCAGCTTGCGTAGCCGGCCTGCAGGGCGTCCCTGGCACGCGGCCGCGCCAAGGCCTGGGCGGCACTGGCGGCAGCGGGCGCCGCTGGCAGCCGCGCGCCCGTCTCCAGTGCACTCTGCAGAGCGGAGGTCAGTTGGCCTGTCAGCGAGGGCGGTGTGACCGGACCACCACGGCCACTGGGCCAGTGGTCCGCCGTTGCTCCAGGCGCGTAGCCGAAGCCAGGATCGACGCCTGCCGGCGTCAGCACCGTGCGCGGTCCACCGGGACTGCGCTGCCCGACCGTCACCGACTGCATCACAACCTCAGGGGCCGTGTCGGGGCCGTCCTTGCCCAAGCGGCGCAGATCGCGTTCGTTGAGCGCATCGACGTAGCACTGGCAGCCCCAGCCGTTGGCCGGATAGTGATAGCGCCACCAGGGATCATCATGGCGTAGCACCATGCCATTCCAGGACACGTGCAGTGGCCGGGGGTGTTCGACGGCATCGTTGTGGTTGTAGCGCCAGAACGGCCGTACCTTGATCAGCTGCTGCAGCTGGGCCCAGCGCCCGGCGTTGTAGCTCTGACGCAGGTTGGTTTCGTAGATCACCCGCGAGCGCCAGTTCCGGCCGCCGTTGTAATCCCAGCCATGCGTGGCCACGATGCGGTCGAAGTCTTCGCGGAACTGCTCCAGCGTGCGGCCCTCGGCGATGACACGGTCGATGGACTGCCGGAAGTCGGCCAGCAGTGCGTCACGGTTGGCACCGGCCACCATGAAGCTGGTGTCGTGCTCGGCCTCCCACACGTCCAGGTAGCTCTCGGTGAGCACGTTCTTCTTGCGACGGAAGAACTCGATCTGCTCCTGGAACGGCAGTTGAGCGTAGGCAACGCCGGCCATTGATCAGTCTCCCGCGCCCTGGACGTCGGTACGGCCGGCCAGCGTCGCTGCCGTCATCGCATCGGCCATCACCGAGGCGTAGTCGTCCAGGGTCATGTTCGGATGCAGCTCGAACAGCCGGTCGCGCAGTTCCTCCAGCGAATCGACCTCATCGACCAGCTGGCGGATCTGCTCCACCCAACCAGCACCGAGGGGCGACAGTCGCCGATCAAGCTGCTGGCCCAGGCCGATGGCAGGATCAGGTGCCTTCGGGGTGCTGTCGGCAAAGGCCGCCGGATAGTGCCGGCGCAGCAGGCTACCCACCGTACCGCCGGCATCAGCGAACTGCGGCCCATCGATCGCTGTCGGTACCGCAGGTGGCTCCGGCAGCGCCTGGACAGGCTCGTAGTTGTCCCCATAGGTCTGGTCCATGTAGACCTGCTTGGGCTTGTAGCCCAGGTCGAGGATCTTCTTGTCGCGACTGGCAGTGGCGTCCAGATCCTCCGGCTCTTCCGTGACGCGGTAGACCCGTGGGATGGCTGCGCCGGGGAAGTTCCATTCGGTGAGCCAGCGCGCCGGCCCCTTGTTGAAGGACTCACACACCAGGTCTGCATCGGAGGTGATGATGTCGCGGCGCACTTCCCGCTGCAGCTGGTCGTTGCCCAGCTTGCCGGGTGTGCCCTGGGTGCTGGCGGTCTGGCCCAGCACCACCTTCTGGATGGTGGCATCCATATAGTCCTGCAGGGCCTTGTAGTCGGCCGTGCCACTGCGCCCGGCCTCCAGCAGCGCCAGCTCCATGCCCTTGGGCATGATGATGCCGCTGTCGGTCTGGATCGCGCGGGTGGCCTGCAGCAGCTTGGACTTCTCCGGATCGGTCGCCTCACTGTCGTACTTGCCCACTGCGGTGGGCATGCCGAACTTCTCCAGGAAGATCAGCCAGAACTTGAGCCCGTTGCGCTTGAACAGCACCGGCCAGTACAGCCAGTGCGCCAGCCCCAGGCCGTAGGGCTCATCGTCGTGATCGGCACCGGAGCAGAAGTTCCAGAAGTACGGCGCGAGTGCCGGGACGCCCTCCGTCATCTGGGTCTGGGTGAGCAGGCGCAGGTCGCCTTCCTTGCCGTAGCGGAAGCGTCGGCGATTGCGGACCTTGATCGCCTCCAGGCCGATGCGGGTGCCGTCGACCTTGTACAGGATCTCGGCCACGCCGTAGCCGTAGAACACGCCAAACAGCATCTTGCGGGTGACGTTGTCCCACCCGATCCCGTGCAGCTGCTCCTGCAGATACTCTGCCGCCTGGCGGTCGATGCGCTTCTCGCCACCGGGCTCCACCTGCCATTCGCAGGCCACCACCGAGTCCTGGCGCGATCCGAAGGTGGTTTTCACCTCCGGATCGGACAGCACCTGCTCGTAGATCTGCAGGTCATAGCCGCCCCGATTGCGCAGCACGCTATCAAAGGGCAGCAGCAGCGGCCCGGTGTAGCCACGGGTGATGTCGATGCCATCGGCGGTGGTGGCAATCTCGCGGCCGATCTCTGGGCGGGCGATGGTCATGCGAATCCTCCAAAATCATTGCCGCCGCTGACCGTGCCGAAGGCATCATCGGTCACGACGGTGGCCACGCCGTCGGCTCGGCCGTCGCCGATGTAGGCGCGAGCGCCGGCCGCCTGGAACTCGATGGGTACCGAGGTGACGTGGTTGAGCGCGGCAAACTGCATCAGGGCGCCTGCGATCGCGCCGTCGCCGTGGCGCACCAGTTCCGGATCCTGCAGGTCCTTGCGCTCCAGGCGCGGCACCATCGGAATGCCATCAACGTACTCCACGGCCCGATGGTCATCCTCCAGCGATGCGTCCCTGGGCACGGTGATGAATCCGTCCTCGAACAACGCGATGTACTTGGGCATCCATTCGCTGTACCAGGGGCGCGACAGGGTGACCTCGTGGATTGGGCCACCGCTGTAGCGGCCCGTCTCGGCATCGAGCTCGGCACGGCCGTAACGGTCGCCTGTGTACTCCATCAGAGTCTGGCCCGGCCCGGTGGCGTCGCCAGCGAACGACCAGCGGCCGCGGAAGCCCTCATTCAGCGCGTCCAGAAACGCCCACAGGATCTGCTCCTGCTGGCGGGTGGGCGCGTTGGCCATCTCGATCAGGAACGGCACATCCCGGCGCAGATCCTGACTGACCTTGGCCGGCTTGATGACCGAGAAGTGGCGGTGGCGCGCAAAGTCCATGCCGACCGCCCAGCGCCCAGTGAACCCGGCCACCGCAGCACGCAGCACCGGCAGCAGCGTGGTGGCGATCCAGACCGAGCACCAGATCTCGCGTTCCTTCTCCGAGCGCTTGGGGAAGTCGTCATCGAAGACCAAGCGCAGCACAGGGCGGACCTCGGACATGGCCCGATCGATCCAGACTGAGGGGATGGCCGAGCCATCTCCGTCGCGCGGGATGACATCCAGCTCCTCGCGCATGGCGGCCTTGCGCGGGCCATAGGCCGAGCGGATGGCGGTGTACCACTCCTTCTTGCCCTCGGCGGTGGCCACCTTGCCACGCATGGCGCAGACCCGCTCGTACAGGCCGTTGGACACGGCATCATCGAAGCTGATGCGGATCACCCCGGCCTTCTTGCCGTAGCGACCGGCCTGGACGTCCTGCACCAGCTGGTTGAACGGATTCTTCTTGCCGCGGTGTGTGGACCACACGCGGATCCGGCCACCCCAGATCAGCAGCGCGGTGGCTGATTCGAGCACCTTGGCCACGTCCTTGTGCAGCGCCGCTTCGTCCAGGTCGACCACGCCCTGCAGGCCGTGGATGTTCTCCGGGCGCGAGGACAGTGCCGTGATACGGAAACCACTGGCGAAGCGAACCCGGAAGGCCTGGATCTGCCGGCTGGTGCCGTCAGGCTGCTGGTCCTGGAAGATGTGCTGCTCGATACGCGAGGCTTGGCCTTGGGCAATGATCGGCGCGAACTTGGCCACATAGCCAATGAACTCCAGACCCTTTTCCTTGGTGTCGGCCATGTACCACACGTTGTCGCCGCCGGCGTCCTTGGCAGAAGCGGCGGTGATGGTGTCGCTCAGCGCCTGGGCGAAGGTGATGCCAGTGCGGCGCCCCTTCTCGCAGACCGCGATATCCAGCCCTTCCTGCATCCGGATCCATTCGGACTGATGAGCCATCAGCACACCGGCCTTGCTCGGATCGAAGTTGGCCGAGATCGAGCGCACGCTCTCAGGCAGCTCATCCCAGTCCAGGACGCGCTCGGTATCCGGCAGGGGACCCAGTGCACTCACTTAGCCGACTCCATGCAGCACCTTGTTGCGCCAGAACTCCACGCCCTCGGCGTCCAGCCCCTTCGCCCGTGCAGCCTCCTCGACCCGGCTGGCCGCGTCGACCAGCGCCCTCTGGCGGATCTCGCCGGCAAACTTCTCGCGCACGATGGAAGAGCGGGTCAGCTCGGCAATGGCCTTGGCCGCCTTGCTGTACAGCGCAATGCGATCGGCGGGGGAAATGCTCTCGTCGTCCTGGTCGGCTGCCTCCTGGAACTGCAGCAGTGCTTCGAACAGGTCGGTCTGCAGCAGGCCCATCAGCGCGCTACCGCGCTCGGCGGCATTGTCCGGCGCCTGCTCGGCCACCAGTTTCATGGCTTCGGTGCTGGCACTGATCGAAGCCAAGCGGCGCTTGAGCCGCTTGGCGCGTTCGTTGACGGTGGTCTTGCTGATCTCGTAGCCCTGTTCGCCCAGCCATTCGGACAGCGAGATGCTGCCACCGAAGGCGTTGGCAACCAGGCGCCGATCCAGCTCGTCACGCACATCGGCCGGCAACAAGTCGATCTTGCTCACGGGAGGCATGGGGTCACCAGTACTTCGGCGGGCGGGCGATCCCCGGACCGCAGTCGATGCTGTACTCGACGATGTCCACACCGTGGCGGGTCAGCTCCGCCGACCACGGCCCCGACGGGGATTTGGTGATGTCGATCAGGCGACGGGTGTCCAGGTAGTCCAGTTCCCGGCGAACCTCCAGCGCGGTGGCATCCGGGTACATGTCCTGGGCGGCGCCGGCCAGGACGGCTTCACCGATCGGATAGGGGCGTGAGCGATCCAGCACCAGCAACATCAGCCAGCGCAGCTGCTCCCTGCGCAGCTTGCCCAAATCCGGGCCTTGATTTCCGTGACTCACGGCGTGTTCCCCTTGCTTTGCATGTTCGTGATCTTCGAAGCCACTGCATCAAGCTTTGCCTCGATAACGCTCTGTCCGCGGGCATAGTCCTCGCGGCGGACGTAATCCTTCGCAACTTCCAGGCGGAAGTCGGTGAGGTGACTCTCAACCTCGCGCCAGCGCTTGCTGTCGTTGATAAGGATGGCCAACTGCTGATCCGTTCGCTGCTGCAGTTGGTTGACCAGCCAGCGGCCGCCGGCGATCAGGCCGCCAAGCAGGGTGATGCCGATGCCGGCGAACCACACCAGGTAGAGCGGCTGTACTTCAACGATCATGGGTTGGTCTCGACGGGTGGGCGCTGTCCGGTGAGGACGCCGATGACGCGTTGGCAGGAGCGGACGTGGTCTTCAGCTTCGGTGACGATTTGAAGAGCAGCGCCTGCAACCTCTGGACGTAGTTGGGCGCTCGCATCACGTTCGACGGCGCCAGAGACGGCTTGGGACAGGCGGGCGGTGTGACAGGTGGCGAGGTCGTCGCGCAGCTGGAGATTGCCAGCGCGCAGGTCAGCCACAACAGCAGCAGGGATGGACGCGGACGCCTCCCGATCATCTTCATGTTCGTCTCCGATCTGAGCCATTTCCCTGGCCTGGGTATGCTCGGTGTCGCGAGCACTGCGCTCGCTTTCCAGCTGCGATTGAAGCGTGGTCACGCGCTGCTGCGCCGTGGCATCGCGGGCCTGCGAGTCCAGGGCATTGCCGCGATAGAGAAGTGCTGCGGCAATGGCGACCAGCAGGAGCACCAGCAGCAGGGCGACCGTTGCGGTCAGGGTGCGGACCATCAGTACCGGCCCTCGCACATCGCGCGCTCAGCGGTGCGGCGGCGCTCCAATCCCTTATAGGACTTGCCGCCGGCATTGGCCCAGTTGCTCAGCTGGGCACATGCAAGGTCCCAGCGCCCTTGATTGGCGTAGACACGGATCCGCGGCTGCTGGCCGTTGCGCAGGAAGCACAGACCGTCCTTGACCCCAGCGCCACCGGGACCGACGTTGAAGGCGAACGACGTCAGGGCAGCTGCCTGGTAGTCCGTCATCGGCACCTTGATGCAACTCTGCACGGTGTTCCAGGCGACGCCGAGGTCCGACTGGAGCAGGCGCTCGCATTCGGCGCGGGTGTAGGTGCGCTGTTCTACCTTGGCCGTATGGCCGTAGCAGACCGTCAGCTTGCCGACCACATCACGATAGGGCTGGGCCGAGTAGCCCTCGAAGGGCTGCACCAACCCGAGCAGCAACGCCAGCATGGTCGCCAGCATTCCTCCCGCGATGGGCAGTGCCTTGTTACCGGGTTGCTCTGCTGCCATGCGCCATCTCCAGGGAAAGATGGCCGACGGGCAGACGAGGATGCCCGTCGGCCAGGTGCGCCAGTGCGCGCCAAACCGATGGGCAGAGTTTCAGCGTTTGGCTGAGCGTCGTCTTTGAAACTGGTTTCGAGGAATCTCACGCGCGCGCGTGAGAGGGTGGGCACCCGTCACGATGTGCTTAGAAGCCGAAGACTATTCGCTCTTGGGCTTATGTGCTTCCCACCAGCTCTTACCGGAAGATGCCGGCACCTCGCCCTTCACCCTGTCCAACTCAGGCTCGACCGTGAGCCCTGCAGCTGTTGGGCTTTGCTCGCCACGCGCGTCATTTTGAGTGAGACCTTGCGCGGCAAGGGCAGTTTGGATCCGCCGTGTGGCGTCCGCCGCCGGATCAATGAACAAGCGCTTCATCGTGGGTGGATCAAGTGCAACACCCTGCATATCCGATATGCGTTGGAATGAACCATCAGGATTGAAGACGAGGACGACTTGCTTGGTTTCGACGCTGCCTCGAGCGGTGAACCAGTTGACCTTCGATTCAACAAACGTCCACGTGTAGACGGCCGACCCAGTAATTCCAATCTGCGAGTTCTGAGGCGACGTGCCGAGTGCAGTTATGGCGTCCTGAAGTGTCGATTTACCCACTTCAAGCCGAGCAAGCTGTTCGGCACGGAAGTCCGCACCAACTGTAGCCTTTGCGGCACAAAGCACCAGAACAAGCAGCGCACTCGAGGCGATGCGAAGCAATGCCGATTTCGGCTTGATGGCAGATTCGTTGCCATACAGTGCCGACGCGAATTCCGTGCTTTTCATGTATTCAACTCCCTGCAGATGAACTGTCACCCGGTGACCGGTATCAGGGCACTAACCCTGATGTTTCGTTGATCGAAGCTCGGCGAGGCCACGACGTTCGCACTACGCCCTTGTTCGCTTCCGAACTGCGCGAGACGCTCCCGCCTTGATGTCCTTCAATAGCAGTCCCTCCAGTAGCCCGAGAGCCACGGAACGGCTGGTGTCGGAAAGTGCCCAGAAGGTATCTACCAGTTCATTGAACTGCATGACCTCGGGTTCCGACATTCCTGGCCGGGCAATGCTGCGTAGCCCCGTCAAAACATAAAGCGGATCCACCCCGGAGTCCGCCAGCGCCGCAAGCCTGGCGGCTGGCGGACTGGATACGTCCCTCTGCCAGTCGATCACCGTGTTTTTCTTCGCGCCAGCGAGTTCTGCGAACTCGGGCAGCGTGAGCCCCAGGCGCTCCCGCTCAGCCTTCAGACGGGTTCCGATAGTCATACGAAATTCCATGCCATATGTGTTGACAGGCACGGAAATCCGTACCATGATTACTTCCACTGGCAGCGCCTACAGCAGCCAACCAATGGAACAAGGATCAAAGGATACACGCGATGAGCGAACCCGCCCCCAGCCTGGATCTTCACCTCAAGGTCCGCACCGCCTTCGTTGGCAAGGGCACCAGTCTCCGCGGCTGGTGCATGGAGAACGGCGTCCCACCGCAGAACGCCCGAGACGTCCTCATCGGACGCTGGAATGGCCCGAAGGGTCAGGCCCTGCGGCGCCGGCTGTTGAAGGCCGCAGGCCTGAGCGCCTCAGCATGAGCACCGCCGGCCGCCCCCTGGACGAAGTCCCGACCCGCGAACTGGAGCTGTTGCTTGCCTCGGCCCGTGACCAGTACGCCACCGCTGTGAACAACTGGCAGTGCGCCGTCGAATCAGACGAGCCGCTGGCCAACACCCTGCCGCTGGCTGGTGCCGTCGACGCAGCCGACCGCCGCGCCGTCCGGATCCTGACGGAGCTGGCACGCCGTCAACAGGGTGCTGCGGCATGAGCGAGCAGAGCATCTTCACCCGCCTGCTGTTCACCCTGGCCGGGCACAGCCGCACCGGTCTGCGCCTGAAGCCGATCGCCGACGGCATCGGCGAATCCCCCAGCACCACGCTGCGCAACCTGCAGCGCCTGGCCGAAGACGGCCTGGTCGAACGCTCCCCCTTCGACCAGGAAAACTGGCGCCTGGCCCCCCGAATTGTCCAGATCGCCTTGGCCCATCAAGCCGAGGTGGCTCGTGAAGAGCGCCAGCTGGACGACTTCAAGAACCGCTACAGCCGTAGCCCCAACTGATGACGAGGATCGAAATGGCAGAGAAGCAACTCAACAAGCGCGGCGCCAAGCCGCTCGCCCAGGCCGAGCCGGTTGTCCAGGATCTGGACGCGGACAAGCTGGCCGAGCGCAGCCAGGAGCTGGTCATCCTCAGTGAGCACCAGAGCGAGGTGGTGGACCAGTTCGGCGACGGCCTGCCGTGGCACCCGGACCACTATGAAAACGCGATCCGCAGCGAACTGCACCGGGGCTGCGAAGCCTTCCTGCGCGCCGGGCGCTACCTGGTGGTGGCCCGCGAATGCGCAATCCACGGCGACTGGTATGGCCTTCTGGAGCGACTTGGGCTTGGTCAAGAGCAGGCCCGGCGGATGATGGAAGCCGCTCGCCGCGTGGCCAACCTGCCAAATCCCTCGCATGCGAGGGATTTGATTACCGCTAGCAAGAGCCAGAGCCGCCTGATCGAATTGCTCTCGCTGCCGGAGGAGCAGTTCATCGAGCTCGCCGAACAAGGCGAGACCGGCGGCCTGTCACTCGACGATGTTGAGACGATGTCCCGCGCTGAGCTCCGCGCAGCCATCCGCGAAGCCCGCGCCGATCTTGACGCCAAGGATCAGCGCATCACCAAGTTGAGCGACGATCTCAACAAGGCGGAGGAGAAGACGGCAAAAGCTCAGAAGAAGTGGAAGAAGGCCACGCCGGACGAACAGTCGCAGGAACTGCTGACCCAACTGGAGCTGGCCGCCTCCCAGGTGCGCCTTGCCATCGCCAGCGGCAGTGAAGAAGCCGGCTTCAGCGGCGCGGTGATCACGCTGATGCAGCACGCCGAGCAACACGACCTCAACGTTGATGAGCAGGTGGCCGGGATCATCGCCAGCCTGATCAACGACCTGCGTCTTGTCCGCGACCATCAGGAGGTGGGCGTCACGGTGATCCATGACCGCCGCCTGGCCGACTGGAAGCGGGAGGGCTGATATGGCCCTCAGCGCCAGCTTGATCGAGCAGGCCGCTGCTGACCTGCTCTGCGCCGGGCACGGCCAGAAACGCGCCATTGCCGAGCGATACGCCGCCGAATGGGGCTGCAGCGTACAGACGTTGTACCGACAGGTCTCGAAGCTGACCTGTTCGCTGAAGCCGCGCAAGCGCCGCAGCGATCGGGGCAACTCCGACTGGACCCAGCAGGAACTGGAACTGATTTCCGCTGTGTTGCTGGAGTCGCGTCGCGGCACCGGCAAACGCCTGGCCAGCATCGGCGAGGCCATCGACATGCTGCGCGCCAATGGCATGGTGCGCGGCGAGACTGTGGATGCCGGTACCGGCGAGATCCGACTGCTGAGCGAGAGCTCGGCAGCCAAGGCCTTACGCACCAATCGCTTGCACCCTGATCAGCTGTCGGCACCTGCACCGAAGGTTCAGCTGGCCAGCGAACATCCCAACCAGGTGTGGCAGGCCGATCCCAGCCTGTGCGTGCTGTATTACCTCAAGCGCCAGGACGGCCTGCATGCGATGCCGGCAAGCGAGTTCTACAAGAACAAGCCCAAGAACCTGGCGCGCGTCGAGAACGAGCGCGTCTGGCGCTATGTGTTCACCGATCACACCACCGGCGCTTTCTACGTGGAGTACGTGCTGGGCGCGGAGAGCGGCGAGAACCTGTGCCGCACCTTCATCAACGCCATGCAGTACCGCGGTGCGGCTGATCCGTTCTGTGGCGCACCGACGATGGTGATGGTGGACCCCGGCAGCGCCAATACGGGCGCGATGTTCAAGAACCTGTGCGCCGCCCTGGGCATCCGGATCTGGATCAATCAGCCTGGCCAGCCGTGGGCAAAGGGCCAGGTCGAAAAGACCAACGACCTGATCGAACGCAAGTTCGAGCACCGCCTTCGCTTCGACAACGTGCAGAGCCTTGAGCAGCTCAATGCATCGGCGTGGCGCTGGATGCGTAACTTCAATGCCACCGCTCAGCACACCCGGCACAAGTCCTCGCGTTACCAGGCGTGGATGACGATCAAGCCTGATCAGCTGCGCCTGGTACCGGCGGCGGAGGACTGCATGAAGCTGGCGACCCGCGCACCGGAACTGCGCAAGGTCAACCCACTGCTGCGTATCAGCTTCCTGGGCAAGACCTTTGATGTGTCCGGCGTGCCGGGCGTGATTGTGGGCCAGAAGCTGACCGTTGCCCGCAATGCCTTCGGCAGCGAATTCGGTGCACAGGCGCTGTTTACCGACGATGCTGGCCGCGACACCTGGTACACGATGGAGCCGCTGGAGGCAGACGCATACGGGTTCACCGGTGCGGTGGCGGTCGGCACCTACCGCGCGCACGCCGATACCCCGGCGGACACAAACCGCAAACGGGTCGAGCGCCTGGCGATGGATGCCGAGACCGACGAGCAGGCCAAGTCGCAGCGCAAGGCCAAGGCCATGCCGTTCGGTGGCCGAATCGACCCCTACAAGTCGGTGCAGCAGGCACCGGAGATTCAACACCTGCCGCGGCGCGGCCATCGCGTGGATGTTGCGGTTCCCGATGTGGTGGAGGCCCCTCGCTTCACGGTCGATTCGGTCACGCCCATCCGCGCCGAGCTACCGCCGCTGAACCATGTGGAAGCGGCCATGCGCTTGAAGCCGCTACTGGAGGCCGCCGGTTCGGCTTGGTCGCCCGACCACTACGCACGCACCGCCCAGCGCTGGCCGGAAGGCCTGCCGGTGGATCAGGTCGAGTCCTGGGCGCACGCCCTGGCAACGCCTGAGCGCGGTGGTCTCCGGCTGGTGGAAGGAGGTGCCGCGTGATGGCTTCGCTCGACAGCATCAAGAAAGACGCACGCCTCATCCAGGAACGCGACGGATTCGGCTACTGCCAGGCTCTGGAGATCGCTGCGCGAAAGGCTGGCTTCAACACCTATGCAGCTGCGAAGGCTGCCTTGCAGGGGCGGAGGGCTCGCCCATGACGTTGCGTCTGAAGCGCCTGCTCACCGAGGCCGGCATCAAGCAGGGAGACCTGGCCAGTGCTGCAGGTCTGAGCCGTCCGGCCCTCAATGCCTTGATCAACCACGGCCAGTTGCCCACCAGCTGCGATCCGGCAGCGGTGCGCGCTGCCATCAGTTCCTGCCTGACCCAGCACGGCGTAACCGACGCCCACTGGCATGAAAAGGAGGGGCCGACGTGCGGGGTCACGCCAGCCCCGGTTTCCCCACCGCAAGACACCGATAACGACAACGACATTCACGACGAGGAAGATCCCATGCTACTGCGTTTTCAGGCTTTGACTCCACAGGCCAAGCGTCACTTCGGCCTCACCAGCAATCCTTTCGCCGATCCGGCCAGCGCCGAAGAGGTGTTCCTGTCGCCGGACATTCGCTATGTCCGCGAGAGCATGTACCAGGTAGCCCGCCACGGCGGCTTTGCTGCGGTGATCGGCGAGAGCGGTGCTGGCAAGAGCACGCTGCGCGAAGATCTGGTCGATCGCATCCAGCGCGAGGAACAGGCCGTCATCGTGATCCAACCCTACGTGCTGGCCAGCGAAGGCAGCGATGCCGTGGGCAAGACCCTGCGCAGCCACCATATCGCCGAGGCGATCATGGCCGCTGTCGCCCCGCTGGCCAAGCCGAAGAGCAGCCCCGAATCCCGCTTCCGCCAGCTGCACGAATCCCTGCGTGACAGTTCCCGCTCGGGCCACAGCCATGTGCTGGTGATCGAGGAGGCTCACAGCCTGCCGCTGCCAACCCTGAAGCACCTCAAGCGCTTCCGCGAGCTGAAGGACGGCCTGCGCCCGCTGCTGTCGGTGATCCTGATCGGCCAGCCCGAGCTGGGCGTGAAGCTCTCCGAACACAACCCGGAGGTGCGCGAAGTCGTGCAGCGCATCGAAATCATCACGCTTCCGCCACTGGATAACGAGCTGGGAGCGTACCTTTCGCACCGCTTCAAGCGTGCCCAGGTGCCTCTGGACAAGGTCGTGGAACAGGGGGCCATCGATGCCCTGCGCGCCAAGCTGGTCCCTTCGCGCGGCGCAGGGTCGCTGCTGTACCCGCTGGCCGTCCAGAACGCGCTGACCGCGGCGATGAACCGCGCCGCTGACCTGGGCGTGCCAACCGTCACCGCTGATGTCGTGCGGGGGGTGTGAGATGGCGATCCGAACTGAGGGCTGGCCGGTGGCAGAAGCGATGGTGAGGGCACCGCAGGGCGACCAGTGGCCGTTCGCTACCGAGGCCATCCTGATCCCCTTCGATGTTCAGGATAAGCCCGAGCCGATCAACCTGGACATCCTGCAGGTGGTGATCGTGCCCCGCGCCAGCTGGGAACGGATCATCGCCCATGTCCCAGCCGACGTGCTTCAGCGCGAAGGGGTGGCGAATGGCTGACCGCGCCGCCACCGACGGGCTGCCGTACCTGCGCAGCTTCGCGCATCAGCTGCTGCGCGAAGCGGAACTCCCCGATCGCCAGGTGACGGTGATGCACCGGGATCTGTTCCGCCGAGCGCACATCGACTGGCGGGACGGCCAGAACATGGCCTCGCTCCTGGACAGCCTCAACCTGCAGCAGCTGCGTGCGCTGGTCGACCAGCTGCGCGACGGCGACGACGACGAGGAGGAGTGATGGCCGTTCCGACGCTCAAACGCTGCCACGGGCAGGTGCGCAACCGGAAGAGCCACAGCGCCCACCCCAAGCGCCATCGGCCCGTAGGGATGGTGGCGAGCAAGCCGCCCTTCCTGGAGGACTCAGCGGTGGCCACGCTGTACATCCTGGACATGCAGACCGGCGGCGAGTACGGGATCGATCTTCTGCCCAGCTATGGCATTCAGGTCACGTCTTCCAGCACCAGCAAGCGCTGGTACCTGGATGCGGACGCAATCGTCGACCTGGCCGTCGCCGCCGGCATTGATCGGAGGGCCGACTGACATGCAGCTGGCCCTGCTACCGCAAGAGCTGTCCCCACAGACGGTGCTTTTGCAGCTGCAGGGCCGTCGCGGCGCCGTCAACGGCATCACCGCCCGCGACCTGGTGCAGCAGATCACTTCACGTACCAGCACCGCCGACGAGCGCCGCCTGCGCCAGATCATCGAGCAGCTGCGGCGCGAGGGACACCCGATCTGCGCCCACCCGGCTCACGGCTACCACCTGGCCGCCAGTGCGGCCGAACTGGATCGCGCCTGCACCTTCCTGGTCGGGCGCGCCATGACCTCCCTGGAGCAGGTCAGCGCGATGAAGCGCGTTGCGCTCCCGGATCTGTACGGACAACTCGGGCTGGACAAGCCCGCTACCGACGAGGAATCCAACCATGAACCATGAACGCAATTCCGACGTGCTGTATGCCGCCGCCAACACGGCACGCGAGCTGGAGAACAGCGGCATCGAGATCCTGGGCCTGCACAGCAATGGCCGTCGCGCGGTGCTGATTCTGGACCGCCCTCCCACGATGGTGGGTGGCCACCTCAAGCGCCGCCAGCCCAACGGCAGCGGCGGGCAGGACCGCGTGATGGCCGCTGAGTACCAGGGCGTGCAGCTGGAGTGGACCCAGCGTCCTCCGATGCTGCGGGAGGTGGCTCATGGCTGAGCGCGGCCAGTTCCTGGTGGTCCCTGCTGAGTGGGTGGGTGGCGACACCTTCACCGACTCGGACAAGGCGATCGAAGACGCCCAGGCCCGCAGCAAGGTCGACGGCAAGCACCGCGCGGTGGTTTGCGTGGTCGCTCGCACTACGCCCAGCCCTGCACCGGTCATCGTGCTGACGCGTACGGAAGCCGGCATCACGCAGCCGCAGGTTGTTCAGCCATGAGCGCCGTCCCCAGCGTCGCAATGCAGCACGCTATCGCCCTGTCACTGGGCGCCAGCGTGGTCCGTTCTGCGGATCTGATCGATCGGGTGATGGAGCACGGCTTCCATTACCGCGGCTATGTGTCCAACGCGGTCGCCAAGGCGGTGCGGTGCGGAATGATCCTGCGCGTCGGCGAAGGGCTGGCCCGCAACTACCGCCTCAACCCCGACTGGAAGATCGACCAAGCGGCGTTGGCTGCCGCGCAGGCGCAGCGTGTGCGTGGTACCCGGCCGGGTATGACAGGGGCGCAGAAGGCCCAATCTGCTGCTGGCGGCTACAAAGGCCCCGCTTTCGACAAAGGCCCCCTGACGCCGTCCATCGGCACCGTATGCCAGTCCCAGGAGGATCTGGAAGGTGAGTTGCCGCCTTACCTCGGTGGCCGCCTGGTCGATTCGCTGCACAACCACTTCGATCGCATCTTCGGCGGGGTGGAGTGATGGCACGTACAGGCCGTCAGCGCTACGACCACTTGCGCGCGATGCGCTTTGCACTGTGGGCCCGTACACAGAACCCGCGCCAGCTCACCCCACAGCGCATTTCCGGCCTGCTCGGCATCTCGCTGGATGCCGCCCGCCGCTGGCGCGCCGACTGGTTCACCGCCAACAGCCCTATCCATGTCGAAGGCGTCCCGGACGTCCTTCGGCCCACTCAACCGTTTGTCACCCCCGCCGCCCAAGGAGGCGCCCAATGACCCCATCCATTCCCGAAGGCTACCGCGAGGACCGTAATGGTCGGTTGGTGCCCGAGGCACAGATCAAACCGATCGATCTGACGCGTGACCAGCTGGTGCAGGAGAAGATCCAGCGCGCCCTGGAGCTGCGCGAAGCCCTGCGCACCTTCAAAGCGGATACGTTCACCGATATCGGCGCGTTCGTGCAGCTCAGCGGCGAGCAGTACGGCGCCAAGATCGGCGGCGACAAGGGCAACGTCAGCCTGTATTCCTACGATGGCCGCTTCAAGATCCTGCGCGCCTGCCAGGACACCATCCAGTTCGATGAGCGCCTGCAGGCTGCCAAGGCCCTCATCGATGAGTGCCTGAACGACTGGACCGAAGGCTCACGCGCCGAGCTGCGCACCCTGGTCAACAGCGCCTTCAAGGTGGGCCAGGACGGCAGCATCAAGACGGCAGAGGTGCTGTCACTGCGCCGGCTGCAGTTCGATGACGCCCGCTGGCAGCGGGCAATGACCGCGATCAGTGATGCGGTGACGGTGGTGGGCAGCAAGACCTACGTGCGCTTCTACGAGCGCGATGCACGGGGTCAGTACCAGCCGATTTCCCTCGATGTGGCGGGGGTCTGACATGCCCAAGATCCGAGACACCTGCACCTTCCGCTTCGACGGCGTTCGCGGTGCACTGAATGCCAACACCCTGGTGCTGGCAGTGGCGATCGCCGACCAGGCTGCGCGTGCGAACGTGGAGATCCATGCTCCGTCCATTGAGCTGGACGGCGTGCGCGGCTACGACTCGACTTGCGGCTCTGTAAGCGGGCCAGTTCGCGGCAGCGTCCAACTGGCCTTGCAGTACATCGAGGCCCGAGGCGACGGGTTTCCCTGGCGACTGAAGCGCCACATTTCGCAGCCGACCCTGCTGTTCTTCGAGGAGCGTACCGACGTTGAGGTGGCCACCTCCGGCCCGCGCAACGCGTGCGTCAACTGCGACATGCCCACCGGCTTGGCGGAATCGCCGATGTGCGGTCCGTGCGCCCAGCGGGCGGTAGGTGCGATGGCGTCTACCACGGCTGACGCGATCCGGCGCATGGACGGGCTCGACTTCGTGTGTGGCCTGCGCGACCCGCAGACGAAGCGGAACGTGGCCACGGCCATTGCTCGCCAGGTTGGGCATGGCATGGCCGAGAAGTGCGAAGCCCAAGCCGAAGCGGCCCTCAACGCCATTCTCGAGCTGCTGCTCCACCCGCCGGTGCTGGTCTTGCAGCGCAGTGGCCCAATCAACCTCCTGGGGGTGCACTCGTGATCGCGTACTGCTGGGCCAATGGCCAGATCGGGTTCGGCACGAGTGTGCCGGACGGTGCGATTTTCATCGCAGAAGGAAGCGGCGCACAGCTGCGCAAGGTGATCAGCGTCGCAGCCAGGCACGGAAAGGGACTGCTGCAGGGGATGCTGCTTGTACCGGGCGTGCCAGAGGCGCAGACGCAGCGGGAAAAGGGTGACGCACTGGGCCTCTGGTTGGCGTGGTGTTCCCAGCATCCGCGCCGCCTGCGTTGGGGTGCAATGAGCGCCGCCAACGGTGGCACCAACTCAGAGGAGAACCGCCATGTTCGTGCGTAACCTGGTGCTGTTCCGCTTCCCAACCAGCACCGACTTCTCCGAAGTGGAGACGGTGCTGCCGTATGGCGTGCTGGAGCCGGTCGGCCCTCTGGAAATGAACTCTCGCGGCTTCATTTCCCCCTTCGGCCGCGAGGAGCAGGAGCACCTGTCCTGCCGGCAGGGCGACTTCCTTTGGCTGACCGTGGGCGGCGAGGACAAGATCCTGCCCGGCGCGGTGGTCAACCGTGCGCTGGAGAGTCGTCTTCAGGTCATGGAACAGGAACAGGGGCGTCGACCGGGTGGCCGTGAGCGCAAGCGCATGAAGGACGACGTCCTGCACGAGCTACTGCCCAAGGCCTTCGTCAAGAACAGCCGCCACGACGCTATTCTGGACCTTGCCAACGGCTATGTGGCCGTGGACACCTCCAGCCGCAAGGTGGCTGAGGCCTTCGTGTCCGATATTCGCGGCCTGCTCGGCAGCTTCCCGGCGATGCCGCTGAATGCCGAAGTCGCGCCGCGCTCGGTCCTGACCGGGTGGATCGCTGGCGAGCCTCTGCCGGAAGGCCTGTCCCTTGGCGAGTCCGCCGAGTTGCGTGATCCGGTCGAGGGTGGCGCCAAGGTGCGCTGCAGCGACCAGGAACTGCGCAGCGACGAGATCGACAAGCACCTGGATGCCGGCAAGCAGGTCACCAAGCTGGCCCTGGTGCTGGAGGACGCGCTGTCCTTCGAGCTGGGCGATGACCTGGTGTTGCGCAAGCTGAAGTTCCTGGACGGCGCGCTCTCCCAACTGGAGCAGGCCGATGCCGACGGCCGCCGCGCCGAGTTCGACGCCCGCTTTGCCCTGCAGAGCGGCGAGATCCGTCGCCTGTTCCTGATGCTGGAACAAGCCTTCCAGCTCTCTGGCCGGGAGGGTTGATCGATGACCCGTGATCAAGCTTTGCGGAAGATCCAGGCATGTCTCCGCCTGGCGGCCTCATCCAATGCCACCGAGGCGGCGACGGCACTGCGCCAGGCTCGGGCGCTGATGGACCGCTATGGCCTCACCGAGTCGGACGCGGCCACCAGTGAAATCGGCGATACCGAGGCCGCAACCGGCTTTCGTGGTGGTGATCTGCCCCAGTCGTTGATTGCCCTGGCCGCCTTGGTTGCCGATGGCTATAGGTGCCGCGTGATCGGCAATCGCCAGCGTGGGATGTCCTTCAAGGAAGAGCAGTTCATCTGGCAGGGCCGTACCACGCTCCGCTTCTTCGGTGCTGGTGCCGATCCTCAGATCGCCGCATATGCCTTCACCGTGCTGCGCCGCCAGTTGCAGCGCGACAAGGCCCGTCACGTTGCACGCGTTCGTAAGTTGGCGAATCGCCAGCGCCGCGCAGAAGAGTTTGCACTCGGCTGGGTGGCTGCGATCTACCGACTGTTCCCGCGTGCAGAGCTGCCGGAAGGGCGCCGTGAGTCTATCGACGCAGCGGTGAGCCTTCGTTGCGGCGAAGTTGAGGTCAGCACCGGCAAGCAAATCAAAGGTGGGCGGTCCAAAGCCGACGATTACGCCAGCGGCTATGACGCAGGGCGGCAGGCCAAGCTCAACCAAGGCCTGGAGGAAGGTCAGAAGAAGCTGGAGACGACCGGTGGCTACTGAACGAAGGGCTCCCCTTACCAAGAAGTCCCAGATCGCCGACGTCCTGACGGCTGGCGGCCGCATCGTGGCCGGATCCCGAGCCGGCCTGCTGCGGCTTCTGGATCAGTCCGGCCTGGAGGTTCCGGCGTGGCAGATCGCCCTCCGAGCCGCCCAGGCCGCAAGGAGCAAGGCATGACCCGCGCTCGCAAGGCCGGCGACGGCCGTAACCGGGTACTGGCCGCGATCCACGCCGGTGCCAAGAAGCTCAGCCTCTGCGAGGACGTCTACCGTGACCTGGTCGAGCGTGTATCCAGGGAGCATGGCGTTGCCCAGCGCAGCGCCGGCAAGTGCGATCGCCGGCAGCTCGATGCGATCGCCAATGAGTTGCGCCGCCTGGGTGGCATCCCCGCCAAGGCAGCGTATGCGGCCAAGCGCTGGGCCGGTCGTCCCAAGGGCGACCTGTCCCCGCAGCTGTCCAAGATCGAGGCGCTGCTGGCCGATTCGGGGCGCGAGTGGGAATATGCACATTCGGTGGCCCGCCACATGTTCAAGGTAGGACGCCTGGAATGGTGCAACCCGGATCAGCTGTCCAAAGTGATTGCCGCTCTTCAGATCGACGCCAATCGCCGTGCCCGGCGGGAGGCTCCTTCGGCATGAGGTCGATGGAGGCCCGCCGTAACGCGCTGTTGGACAATGCTGCTGAGGCGGCGGCCAAAGCTGCGCGGAAGTTCGGCCTCGATGACGATGCAGCCGAGCATATCGGAGCGGTAGTGGCCGATATGTTGGCCGAGAACTGGGGTGGCCAAACGATCTACTTTCCTCAGGATGCAGCCTTTAAGCTCACCCCTCGCGAGCGTGAGATACTCGAGGCCCAACGAACGGGCACAACGATCCCTGCCCTGGCGAAGCAGTACAGGATGTCCGAACAGGGCATTCGCAAATTGCTGGCTAGAGCCATCCTTCGGGATCGGAACCTGAACCAGATGAACCTGTTCCTCAACTCCCCTTGATTGCACCTTCCGAGAGAAGCTATGCCCAGACCGCCCAAAATGGCCACGTTGCCACCTGAAATTCTGGCCGAGGCACACGAAAGGTTGCGGAAGAACGGGTATTCCCAGTCTGTCGAGCTTTCCAAATGGCTGGCCGACCTCGGATTCTCGATCAGCAAGACGGCTATCAATGACTACTCCCAGCAACTTCGTACGCTTGATGCTGAGGGTGGGGGTGTCATCGCCACGATGATGCAGCGCCGCCGACAATCCGGGGCTTTGAACAGCAGCAAGATCGGTCTACTGGTCGAACTTGGCCAGCTGAGGGTCCGTGAGCATCAGATCCTCGCCGAGCTCGCGGCCTTGGAACGAGCAGGCGACTGATTGCACCAGGCGCAATCAGTCGCCGACGTAAGCGAGCGGTAGTCCCGCTTTGTCCGGGATAGTCCCGCATTTATCACGCCAGCGGCCCCCATATATCCCACCCCTGCACAGCATGCGGTAGCATTCGTTTCCCCTCCCACCCCCGTGCCCATGCGCCTGCTGCTGGTCGAAGACAACCCGGATCTGGCCGATGCGATCATCCGCCGCATGCGCCGCAGTGGGCACGCCGTGGACTGGCAGGCCGATGGCTTGGCGGCGGCCAGCGTGCTGCGTTACCAGAGCTTCGACCTGGTGGTGCTGGATATCGGCCTGCCCAAGCTCGATGGCCTGCGCGTGCTGGCGGGCATGCGCGAGCACGGCGACAGCACACCGGTACTGATGCTGACCGCGCGCGATGGCATTGAAGACCGCGTGCAGGCGCTGGATGTCGGCGCCGACGACTACCTGGGCAAACCGTTCGATTTCCGCGAGTTCGAAGCGCGCTGCCGCGTGCTGCTGCGGCGTGCACGTGGCCAGGCCAGCGAAGTGGTGCAGATCGGAGGCTTCCAGTTCGACAACGCGGCGCACCGGGTGAGCCTCGACGGCGAACCGATCGAACTGCCCAACCGCGAATACCGACTGTTGGAGATCCTGGTCGGCCGCCTCGGCCAGGTGGTCGGCAAGGACGAGATCGGCAATGGCCTGTTCGGCTTCGACGACGAAGCCGGCCCGAACGCCATCGAGCTGTATGTCGGTCGCTTGAGAAAAAAACTGGCCAGTGCGCCGTTGCGCATCACCACAGTGCGCGGCGTCGGCTACCTGCTGGAAGCCAGCGACGGCGGCAGCGACGCCGATGGCTGACGCACGCGCTGCGAACGCCGCACCGGGCTCGCTACGGCGCACGCTGCTGGTCTACCTCGGCGCGTTGCTGGCGGTCTTCGCGGTGGCCCTGCTGTTTGCCGCGCGCGGCTATGGCCAGCGCGCCGCCAACCGTTCCTACGATCACCTGCTGGTGTCCTCGGCGTTGTCCATTGCCGATTCGGTGGCCCTGGTCGATGGCCAGTGGCAGGTCGATCTGCCCTATGCCGCGCTGGACCTGCTGGCGATGGCCCCGGAAGACCGTGTGTTCTATCGGGTCGCAGACAGCCGCGGCAACCTGATCACCGGCTATGGCGACCTGCCGGCGCCGCCGCGCCGGCCCGGCACGCAACCGCAGCTGTTTGATGCGGCGTACAGCGGCGAGACCGTGCGCTTCGTGGTGGTCGGCCGCAGTTTCGCCGCCGCCTCGGCGCAGGGCGAAGTACAGGTGCAGGTGGGCCAGACCCGGCGAGCGCGAGAAGCGGTCGCGCAGGACATGGTCAACCGTGCATTGCTGGCGATCGGCGTGCTGTCCGGGCTGCTGCTGGCGCTGGTGGCCTTTGGCGTGCATCGCGCGTTCCGGCCATTGGTGCGGGTGGAACGCGAGCTGTCGCGCCGCGAGCCGTCCGATCTGAAACCGCTGGATGCGCGCGTGCCGCGCGAGATGGACCAGATGGTGGCGGCGTTGAACCGCTTCATGGAACGCCTGTCCAGCAGCAACGAGACCTTGCGCGCGTTCATGGCCGAGGCCGCGCACCAGATGCGTACGCCGTTGGCTGCCCTGCGCGCGCAGGCACAGCTGGCGCTGGATGACGACGACCCCGAAGACATGCGGCGCAGCCTGCAGGCGATCGAGCGCAATGCCACCCACATGAGCCGGCTGTTGAACCAGCTGCTCAGCGATGCCAGTGTGATCCATCGTTCGCATCTGCAGCGCTTTGCGGCGGTGGACCTGGCCGAGACGGTGCACCAGGCCCTGCATGAAGCGCTGCCGCAGGCCAGCCCGGCGCCGCGCGTACAACTGGCGATGACCGCCGAACCGGTGCAGGTGCATGGTGATGCGCTGCTGCTGCGCGAGGCGATCAAGAACCTGGTCGACAACGCCCTCAAGTACGGCGGCGACGGCCCGTTGCAGATCGCGTTGACCGTGGAAGGCGGGCAGGCCGTGCTGACCATCGCCGACCATGGCGCCGGCATCGCGGCCGCCGATGCCGAGCGCGTGTTCGAGCGCTTCGCCCGTGGCGAAGGCGCGCCGTCCGGTGGCGCCGGGCTGGGCCTGGCCATCGTCAAGCGCGTGGTCGACAGCCATGGCGGCCGCATCGACCTCAGCAACCGCCCGCAGGGCGGGTTGATCGCCACCATCCGCCTGCCCCGGAGCAGTCCATGATCCGCCTGTTCGCTGCTGCCGTTGCCTTGCTGTTGGCCGTGCCGGTGCTTGCAGCACCGGGCGACGTACGCCGCTTCCCGGCCCAGGCAAAGGCCACTGCGCAGCTGCGCATCCACGGCACCACCGACATCGAAGTGTTCGCGGTGGTGATTGCCGATTACCAGCGGCTGCACCCCGGCACGGAAGTGGTGTACGAGGACATCATCACCCAGGACCTGTACGCACGTTACCTGCACGACCGCGGCGGACCGGCATCGCCGGACCTGCTGATCTCCAGCGGCATGGACCTGCAGACCAAACTGGTCAATGACGGTCACGCGCTGCCACACCGTTCGGCGCAGACGGCCGCGCTGCCGGCCTGGGCGCAGTGGCGCAACGAGGCATTCGGCATCAGCTATGAGCCGGTGGTGATGGTCTACAACACCCGCGCGATGCCTTCGGCCAAGGTGCCGCACACGCGCCGCCAGCTGTTGGACCGGCTGCGCGCGGAGGGGGCGCCCCTGCGCGGCAAGGTCGGCACCTATGACATTGAGCGCAGCAGCGTCGGCTACCTGTTGGCGACCCAGGATGCGCAGCGCGGCAGCATTGCCGGCGCGTTGCTGGGCGCGCTCGGCGACAACGACGTGGTGCGCGAGGAGCGCACCGGTGTTCTGCTGGACAAGGTCGCCAGCGGACAGCTGTCGCTGGTCTACAACGTGCTCGGCTCCTACGCGCAGGCGCGCATCGACGCGGGTGCGCCGCTGGCGATTGTGGAGCCCGAGGACTACACCCTGGTGGTGCTGCGCACCGCGGTGATCCCGCGCACCGGCCCACACCCGGAAGAAGCGCGACGCTTCCTCGATTACCTGCTGTCCCCGCGAGGCCAGCAGGTCCTGTCGCGCGAGGCGCGGCTGATGCCGATCGTGACCGGCAACGCACGTGGCGACGATGCGCCCGGCCGCAGCCGCCGTCCGATCCAGCTCGGCCCGGGCCTGCTGGTGTATCTGGACGCACTCAAGCGCCGCCAGTTCCTCGATGCCTGGCGCAGCAGCGTGGAGCCGGCAGGGCGCTGAGGCTCCGGCCTGCCCGTACAATGGCCGCATGAGCGAATACACCATCCTGATCGCCGATGACCACCCGCTGCTGCGTTCGGCGGTGGTGCAGTCATTGCGGCAGAGCCTGCCGCTGGCGCAGGTGCGCGAGGTCGCCAGCGCCGAGGCATTGGCCGAAGCACTCGACGCGCACCCGGACGTGGACCTGGTGCTGCTCGACCTGACCATGCCCGGTGCACACGGTTTCTCCGCGCTGCTGCACGTGCGCGGCTCGCATCCGGACATCCCGGTGGTGATCCTCTCGTCCAACGATCATCCGCGGGTGATCCGCCGTGCCCAGCAGTTCGGCGCGGCCGGTTTCATCCCGAAGTCGGCCCCGGCCGAGACCATCGGCGAGGCGGTGCAGGCGGTGCTCGATGGCGGCCTGTGGTTCCCGGCGATGGCCGCCGAACGCTCCGAGGCCGACGCACTGCTGGCCAGCCGCCTGGCGCAGCTGACCCCGCAGCAGTTCCGCGTGCTGCTGTGCCTGGCCGATGGCCTGCTCAACAAGCAGATCGCCTACACGCTGGGGTTGGCCGAGAACACGGTGAAGGTACATGTCACTGCGATCCTGAAGAAGCTCGAATGCCACAGCCGCACACAGGCAGCGGTACTGGTGAAGGCGCTGGAGCCTGAGGGCGACGCCGGCACCGGGTTGTAGTTTCCAGCCAACGGCGCCGCCCCTCGTGGGTGGACACGTAGAGCAGTTCATGGGTGAGGCCGGGCAGGTGGACTGCACAGGGGCCGCTGCAAGTACGTCCATGTAAGCTCGGTCGCCGCATCCATGCGGCTCACGCCCCTGCGCAGCCCACCTGCCCGGCCACGGACAGGTTCCGTGCACGTCCACCCACGGAAGAGAAAAGAAGATCAAAAGCAAAGGCAGCCTGACAGGCCGCTTTTTGTAGAGCCGAGCCCACGCTCGGCTGCTTTCTGGCCGGTCCGTGAAGCCGAGCATGGGCTCGGCTCTACACGAGCAAGCGCAGCGCGCGACCCGCTTTTGATCTTATTTTCTTCTCCGTGGGTGCAGGCCACCGAAATCTGTCGGAGGCCGGTCGGGTTGGGT
>NZ_JAOCLC010000037.1:0-47331 GCF_029845105.1 Stenotrophomonas sp. GD03654
TGACGTTGCCGTTGCGTCTGCGGGTGCCGGGTGCAACCCGGCCGAAACCCCTTACCCCCGCAGCAACACGAACGGCAGCAGCACCAGCGCCGCCGCAGCGGCCATCGCCAGCAGCACCAGCACCACGAACAGCGGCCGCCGCCGGAACAGGCTGCCGAACGTCTCCGCCGTGCCCTCGCGCAACGCCCGCTCACGCTCGGCACGGATGCGTGGCCCGCGTTCGGCCTGATATTCCGCCATCAGCGCCTTCGCACGCGGATGATCCGTGTCCTCGCGCAGCCACAGGCCGCCGTTGGAAATGCCCCAGGGGCTGGGTTCGGTGCGGTACCAGGCGATGCCGTGCTGGTCGAGCAGCGTGCAGACATCGGCATATTCGTCGTCGCCGACATTGCGCAGATTGAGCAGGAGTTTTGCCATGCCCCATGATACCCGGCGCCGATGCGCTACCCTTGCCGCCCTCGCCCTGCGCCTTAACGGAGACGCCCGATGCGCCGCCTGCTGCTTCCCCTGCTGCTGTCCCTCGCCGCCGCTGGCTGCTCGACCGAACCGTCCGGCCCGCCGCCGGGTGGCACCCTGACCACCTTCGAGCGCATCGACACCGTGCCCGGTACTGGCGCCGAAGCCGTTGCCGGCAACAAGGTCACCGTGCACTACACCGGCTGGATCTACGACAACCGCACCGAAACCAAGCACGGCAAGACCTTCGACAGCTCGGTCAGCCGTGGCGAACCGTTCACCTTCGCGCTCGGCGCCGGCCAGGTCATCCGCGGCTGGGATGAAGGCGTGGCCGGCATGAAGGTCGGCGGCAAGCGCACGCTGATGATCCCGCCGGACTACGGCTACGGCGACCGCCGGGTTGGCCAGATCCCGGCCGGCTCGTCGCTGGTGTTCGATGTCGAGCTGCTCGATGTCAAACCGTAATACCGCAACGCCCCATCGGGTCGCCGTCATCGGCGGTGGCCCGGCCGGCCTGTTCGCCGCCGAGCGCCTGTGCGCTGCGGGGCTGGACGTTGACCTGTACGAGGCCAAGGGTTCGCCTGGCCGCAAGTTCCTGATCGCCGGCAAGGGCGGTCTCAACCTCACCCATTCCGATCCGCGGCCGCTGTTCGACAGCCGTTACCGCGAGCAGGCCTCTGCCGTGGGCAGATGGCTGGATGGCTTCGACGCGCAGGCGCTGCGTGACTGGGCCGCTGGCTTCGGCGTGGAAACCTACGTCGGCAGCTCCGGCCGCGTGTTCCCGGTCGACCGCAAGGCTGCGCCGCTGCTGCGCGGCTGGGTGCGCCGCCTGAAAGAACAGGGGGTGCGCCTGCACGCCAACCACCGCTGGATCGGCTGGAGTGACGACGGTGCCCTGCGATTTGAAACCGAAGACGGCGCCGTTGAAGTACACGCCGATGCCACTCTGCTGGCCATGGGCGGCGGCAGCTGGCCGCAGCTGGGCAGCAACGGCGCCTGGGTCACGCCACTGCAGGCCCGTGGCGTGGACATCGCACCGCTACAGTCGGCCAACTGCGGTTTCGACGTGGACTGGACCCCGTTCTTCGCCCAGCGCAATGCCGGCGCGCCGTTGAAGCCGGTGGTCGCGCACTGGATCGACCTGGCCGGACAGCCACAGTCGCTGCAGGGCGAATGCGTGGCCAGCGAGTACGGCATCGAAGGCAGCCTGATCTATGCGCTGGCGGCGGACCTGCGCGAGACCATCAACCGCGATGGCCACGCGATGCTGTGGCTGGACCTGGTGCCGGGCCGCGACGAGGCGCGCCTGTTGGCCGATCTGTCACGCCCGCGCAAGGGCCGCAGCTTCGGCGAGCACCTGCGCCGCCAGGCCGGCCTGGATGCAGTGAAGGCCGCACTGGTGTTCGAGATTCTGGGTAAAGAAGCGGGCAACGACCTGCCTGCCGTGGCGGCTACGCTCAAGCGCCTGCCGCTACGGCTGCTGCGTCCCCGGCCGATGGCCGAGGTGATCAGCACCGCCGGTGGCGTACGCCTGGATGCGCTGGATGATGGCCTGATGCTGCGGGCAGTGCCCGGCGTGTTCTGTGCCGGCGAGATGCTGGACTGGGAGGCACCGACGGGTGGCTACCTGCTGACCGCGTGCTACGCCAGTGGCCTGCGTGCTGCGGAAGGCGTGATCGGGTGGCTGGCGGAGCGGTGACGCCTGCCTTGTAGCGTCGAGCCATGATCGACTGCTTCATCGATTGAATCAAAAGCAGTCGAGCATGGCTCGACGCTACAAAAGCCGTCGAGCTACATCACCACGGCCGGCGCATGCTCACCGAGGCCAGCGCCACGCCGCTGGGATGTGGGTAGGCCTCTTCGCGCACGCTGACGAAGCCCTGCCGTTGATAGAACGGCACGGCATTGAGCGACGCCGACAGCACCACCTCACGCTCAGGATCGGCCATTGCCAGCAACCGCTGCATCAGCGCCTGGCCGATGCCCTGGCCGCCACGATCGGGATCAACGAACAACGCATCGACTTCATTGGCATCGACATCGAACACCCCGAAACCAAGCAGGGCACCCTCGCGGTCCTCGGCCACCACGCAACCGCCCTGCGACAACAGCCGCGCGTACTGCAACGGTGGCGGCGAGGCCGACCATGGCGCGATGACCTCGTGTGGGTAATGACTGCTGCAGGTCTCGCGAACGCACCGCGTACGCAATACCCACAGCGTGGCCACGTCGTCCATGGTGCCGGTCCTGAACTGCATGACATCTCCTTGTAGCGTCGAGCCATGCTCGACCGTTCTTCGTTTCGACGTCGCGATGCCCGATCGAAAGGCAGTCGAGCATGGCTCGACTCTACAGAATCGTTATCGCGACTTGCTGGCGCGCAGCGCCTGGATCTTCGGCGGCGGCTGGAACGAGTCGCTGCGCGCATCGGCCCAGAACGCATGGAACACCGCATGGTCTGGCACCTTGTGCAGCAGCTCGCCCGGTTCCAGGTAGCGGTACAGCGAGGCCAGCGAACGGATCTCCACCGGCGAAACACGGCGCAGGATGTGTTCCGGCCCCAGTTCCGCCGGATCGTTCAGGCCCGCGGCACACAGCAGTTCCTTCAAGGCATGCAGCGTGTGCTCGTGGTAGCTGTACACACGGGTGGCCTTGTCCGGTGCATCCAGATGCTTCCAGCGCGCGGGATCCTGGGTCGCGATGCCGGTCGGGCACTTGTCGGTGTGACAGCTCAGTGATTGGATGCAGCCCAGCGCGAACATGAAGCCTCGTCCGGCATTGCACCAGTCGGCCCCCAGCGCGATGGTCCGCGCGATATCGAACGCGCTGGTGATCTTGCCCGCCGCACCGATGCGGATGCGGTCGCGCAGGTCGAGGCCGACCAGGGTGTTATGCACCAGCAGCAGCGCCTCGTGCATCGGCACGCCGACATGGTCGACGAACTCTGCCGGTGCCGCACCGGTGCCGCCCTCGGCGCCGTCGACCACGATGAAATCCGGCAGCAATCCGGTTTCCTGCATCGCCTTGGCAATGCCGAACCACTCCCACGGGTGGCCGATGGCCAGCTTGAAACCGACCGGCTTGCCACCAGAAAGCTCGCGCAGGCGGGCGACGAACTGCAGCAGCTCGACCGGCGTCGAGAACGCCGAGTGACGCGATGGCGACACGCAGTCCACCCCCATCGGCACGCCACGCGTCACCGAGATCTCGGCCGTCACCTTCGGCGCCGGCAGCACGCCACCGTGGCCCGGCTTGGCGCCCTGCGACAGCTTGATCTCGATCATCTTGACCTGGTCATGGGTGGCGTTGGCAACGAAGCGTTCCTCGCTGAAACCGCCCTTCTCGTCACGGCAACCGAAGTAGCCCGAGCCGATCTCCCACACCAGGTCACCGCCCATCTCGCGGTGGTAGGGCGAAATCGAGCCCTCGCCGGTGTCGTGGTAGAAGCCGCCCTGGCGCGCGCCTTCGTTCAGCGCACGGATGGCGTTGGCCGACAGTGAACCGAAGCTCATCGCCGAGATGTTGAACACGCTGGCCGAATAGGGCTTGGCACAGTTCGGGCCGATCAACACGCGGAAGTCATGCTTGGCGATGGCGGTTGGCGCCAGCGAATGGTTGATCCACTCGTAGTCCACCGCATAGGTGCTGCGCAGGGTACCGAACGGCACCGTGTCCATCTCGTTCTTGGCGCGCTGGTAGATCAGTGCCCGCTGCTGGCGCGAGAACGGCACGTCTTCCAGGTCACTCTGCACGAAGTACTGGCGGATCTCCGGGCCGATCGATTCCAGCCCGTAGCGGAAGTGCGCCATCACCGGATAGTTGCGGCGCAGCGTGCTGCGCTTCTGCAGCAGATCCCAGGTCCCCAGCGCCACCATCGCGGCAGTCAGGCCGACGCCCCAATACCAGGCCGGCCAGATCGTGGCCAGCCACAGGCATATCGGGAACATCAGGATGGCGAGCAGGTAGACGATATACCGGTGCATGGCTTTCCTCGGTTGCAACTGCCCCCGAGTCTACCGCGCCGCTCGCTGCCAAGGCTTACAAACGATCGTCAACCACGTTGCGCGGCCAGGCCGACTTCACGTCGTAGACCAGGCCACCTGGCGCCAGCAGCGCCCGGATTGCACCTTCATCCATCGCCTTGAAGCGGGCATGGGCCACTGCCAGCACCACCGCGTCATAGCGCCCCGCCCCAGGCTCGGCCAGCCAGTCCAAGCCCTCGCCGGTCAATGCCGCCGGGCCGACCCACGGATCGCTGACCTCCACCTGCGCACCGGCATCGCGCAGCCGTTGCGCCAGTTCCAGCGCGCGGCTGTTGCGCAGGTCCGGGCAGTCCTCCTTGAAGGTCACGCCCAGCACCAGGATGCGTGCGTCCGCTGGCACACGGCCACGCTCGGCCAGCATCGCCAGCACCCGCGCCGCCACGTGCTCGCCTACGCGGTTGTTGACCTGTCGCGCGGTGTGGATCAGGTCCGGGTGATAGCCCACGCTCTCGGACTTGTGCAGCAGATAGTACGGATCGACGCCGATGCAGTGACCACCAACCAGCCCCGGCCGGAACGGCAGGAAATTCCACTTGCTGCCGGCGGCGTCCAGCACGTCCTGGGTATCGATGCCAAGCCTGTCGAAGATCAGGGCCAGCTCGTTGACCAGCGCGATGTTGACGTCGCGCTGGATGTTCTCGACCACCTTGGCCGCTTCGGCCACCCGCATCGAAGGCGCCGGGAACGTACCGGCGGCGATGATGCGCTGGTAGAGACCATCAATCACCGCAGCGACTTCCGGTGTCGAGCCGGAAGTGATCTTGCGGATGTCGGCCAGGCGCCGCTGGCGGTCGCCGGGACTGACCCGTTCCGGGCTGTAGCCGCAGTAGAAGTCTTCGTTGAAGCGCAGGCCCGAACCCTGTTCCAGCAGCGGCACGCACACTTCCTCGGTGGTACCGGGGTACACCGTGGACTCGTAGATCACCAGATCGCCGGCGCGAAGATGACTGGCAATCAGCCGTGTCGCCGAACGCAGGGGCTCCAGATCAGGCTGCTCGTATGCATCGATCGGGGTCGGCACGGTGACGATGTAGACGTTGCATGCATCGAGCAGGACCGGATCGCTGCCGTACTGCAGCTGCTGTGCACTGGCCAGCTCGTCGGCTTCCAATTCCAGCGTGTGGTCCTGGCCGCTGCGCAGCTCGGCGATGCGACCGGCATCGATATCGAAGCCCAACGTCGGCCACTGCCGGCCAAACGCCACCGCCAACGGCAGGCCGACGTAGCCCAGGCCGATCACCGCAAACCGGGGCGCGCTGGCCGCCGCTACCGGCGCACTCATCGGCACATCCCGTGCAACGGATGCAATCGCACACACGCTGGCAGGGTTTCGGCCAACACACTCATTTGCTGCACCACTCCGGAAACCTGCGCCAGAAAGGCTACAGCCTACCGGCCCCGGCACCCTGCCGCCAAGGCGGGCTCAGGACCCCAACGCCACCGCGGCCGGTTCCAGTTCACCGTCGGCGCCGGTCCAGGCCTGCAGCAGACGCTCGAATCCACCGCTGCCAAGCAGGAAGCCGGGCCACGCGGCATCGGCAATCTGCGCCAGCAGCTCCGGCTCGATCCGTCGCGTGCCCATCGACCAGCGCGGAAATACGCGCTGCACCACGGGGGCACGGCACAGCACTTTCAGCTGCCCGTGGCTGCGCGCATTGAGGATGCGCTGGAACACCGAATCGATGCCGTCCTCCGGGCCTTCCAGATGCTGGAGAAAGCGTGCTCCGTCGAACATCAGGACACCGGTGACACCGGCTACACGATTGAATGCCGTGGCGTCGGCCAGCAGGCGGTCAAGATCGGTTGCCTGCAGATCGGCGCGGGCCTCACTGGTATAGGCGATCGCGTGCAGCGACATCAGGTGGCTCCCCCCCTGGGAACGGTGGCAGGGACTATGACATGAATGCGATCGACAGTTAAGCACGCTGCCGCCGCGATGGAATCCGGTTGCGCTACCGCAGGTGGGCTACAATCGGCGCCGCGCTGCAGGCCCGGATGGCGAAACTGGTAGACGCATCGGACTTAAAATCCGCCGGGGGCAACCCCATGCCGGTTCGATTCCGGCTCCGGGCACCATACGCGCGCAGCGCCCCCCCCCTCTCAGATCGCCCGCGAGTAACGCGGTTGCTCGTGCGCGGCACGCAGATACGGGTCGAAGCACATCGCCAGCAACCGCAGCAACGGTCGTCCAGGTTCGCTGGCACGCACCACGCCATCGCGGTACTCGGCCAGTCCGTCTTCCTGCAGCCGCTGTACCGAATGCAGGTCCTCGGCGAAGTACTGCGCGAAATCGATGCCATGGCGCCGCCCCAACAGGGCGCCATCCACCTCGCCCTGGCACATCAACTGCTGGATCAGTTCCGCGCGCAGCTGGTCGTCGGCACTCAGCGCCACGCCGCGCCAGACCGGCAGCTGGCCCTGGTCCACCGCATCCTCCCACGCCGGCAGGTCGCGCGGATTCTGGCTGTAGGTGGCACCGATGTGGCTGATCGCACTCACGCCCAGGCCAAGCAGATCGGTATCGGCGTGGGTGGTATAGCCCATGAAGTTGCGATGCAGCTGGCCGGCGCGCTGTGCGCGCGACAGATCCTCTTCCGGCAGTGCAAAGTGATCCATGCCGATGTACTGATAGCCTGCGGCAGAGAGCTTCTCCACCGCCAGACCCAGCAATGCCAGCTTTTCTTCGGGCGAAGGCAAACGGCTTTCGTCGATCTGTTTCTGCGCGCGGAACAGGTGCGGCAGATGCGCATAGCCATACACCGCCAGGCGATCCGGGCGCAGCGCCAGCACCCGTTCGAGGGTTCGGCCGAATCCTTCCAGGCTCTGTCCCGGCAGGCCATAGATCAGGTCGACGTTGACTGAACGCATGCCGCTGTCGCGGCAGGCGCGCAGGATGTCCAGCGTCTGCTGCACGCCCTGTAAGCGATTGATCGATTCCTGCACCTGCGGGTCGAAATCCTGCACGCCCAGGCTGGCCCGGTTGAAGCCCAGTCGCGCCAGCATGGCAACGTCGCGGGTATCGATGAAGCGCGGATCGAGTTCGATCGAGAAATCGCGCTGTGGCGAATCGCTGAAATCGAAACGCCGGCGCAGCCCTTCCACCAGCGTGGTCATCGCCTCGGCATCAAGAAAGTTCGGCGTACCACCGCCCAGATGCAGCTGGATCACCTCGCGACCATCCTCGAACTGCGGCGCCAGCAGATCGGCCTCGGCCAGCACGCGCGAGACGTAGCTGTGGCCACGACCGCGATCGCGGGTGATCACCCGGTTGCAGCCGCAGTAGAAGCACGGGCTGGAGCAGAACGGCACATGCACGTACAGCGACAGCGCGCGGGCCAGCTGGTTGCTGTCGGCGATCGCCTGGCGCAGTGCCGGCGCGTCGAAGCCATCATGGAAATGCGGTGCGGTCGGGTACGAGGTGTAGCGCGGGCCCGGCCGGTCGTGCCGGCGCAGAAGGTCGGGGTCGAAGGTCCAGGCCAGGCCACCGGCGGCGGGAGAGAACGTGTCCATGCCGTCAGCATCGCGCCGGACGGCCCGCGCCGCCTTGACCCAGATCAATCCTTGGCGGGCATACCCAGCACCGGCAGGCCGACCTGCGGCCAGCGCAGCATCTGGTAGCGCTTCCAGAAGGTGTCACCGATGCGCGCGGCCACGTCGTTGGCTAGCTCCTGCATCGGCGGGTTGTTGCATTCGGCGGTGGTGATCCGGAACAGCACCAGCCAGCGGTCGAACAGGTCTTTGTCCAGCTCGATGGCCATGTGCTTGGACATCGGCGAACCCTTGAAGCGCCGGGTGCCGCGCAGCATCGCCGACCAGAAGTCGACCAGCTGCGCCAGATGGTCCGGCCAATCATGCACGTGCGCCTCGAACACCGGTCCCAGCCGCTCTTCCTCACGCACACGGGCATAGAAATCGTGGACCAGGCGGGTCACTTCCTGCTCGGTGCACAGCTCGGGCGAGGCGACGGGGGGGACGGGCGGCGGTAGTGCGTTCATCGGGGTATCCAAAGCGTGCCGGCAATGTGCCGCACCCAGGCGGCAGCGCCGTTGATCCAGATCAATGTCGGTGCAGTCCGCTGCACCTAGGCTGGCACGCTTGCAGGAAGCATGCCCTGCGGATGCTGCGCCAGCTTTGGCGGAGTATACGCGCCGCCCACTTTTCGATCCGGGACAGCATGAACAGACCTTTTTCCAACCGCCGCCAGCGGCTGATACAGCATTGGGGCGCCATCCTCTGGCCCAGCTTCATCGCAGCCGGCGCGGCCAGCGTGGTGTTCTTCGCTTTCGTCGATCCGTTGCGCCTGCAGGCGATCAGCTTCCCGGACACCACCATCAGCCGCGAGCTGGGCTATACCGCAGGCTTCTTCATGTTCTGGACCGTAACGGCGCTGTCCAGCGCGGTCACCTGGTACCTGCAACGACCGATGCCGAGCGACGACGACGAGGAGCTGCCGCTGGGATGAGCACACCCTGCACAACGACACCGCGCCCCTTGCATTGGCGCGGCACCTTCCACGCTGTTCTGCTGGCCCTGTTCTACGCGCTGCCGTGGTTACGCTGGGACGGGCGCCAGGCGTTGCTGCTGGACATCAATGCCCGGCGCTTCGACCTGTTCGGCTGGACGTTGTGGCCCAGCGACGTCGGTGTGCTGATCGGACTGCTGGCGGCGATTGCGGTGGGCCTTGCGCTGCTCACCCACGTCGCCGGGCGCATCTGGTGCGGCCACGCCTGCCCCCAGACCCTGTGGCGCCGGGCCTTCGACGGGACCGCCCGTGCCGCGTCCCGGTGGCTTCCCGCCTCGGCTGCGCGCCCGGCCACCCAGCTGGCTTGGGGGCTGTTGTCGCTATGGACCGGGATCACCTTCGTCGGTCTGTTCAGCCCCATCGCCGAACTGGTGGTCGCTGCGCCCAACGCTGGCTGGAGCAGCTGGGAGACCTTCTGGGTGCTGTTCTACGCCGCTGCCACCTGGGGAAACGCCGGGTTCCTGCGCGAGCAGGTCTGCCGTTCGTTGTGCCCGTTCGCACGCATGCAGCCATTGCTGACCGATCCGCATACGCCACGCATGCTGTACGACGCCCGCCGCGGCGAGCCACGCGGACCGCGTCCGTCCGGTCTGGGCGGCGTGCTCGGTCGCGGTCGTGGCCTGCTCGATCCAACAACTGCGCAGGACTACGTGTTCCGCGCTGCGCATCCGCTGCTGGCCGGACCGACGCCGACCTTCAGCGCCGATCGTCTCGGTGACTGCACCGACTGCGCTGCGTGTGTCAGCGCCTGCCCAATGCAGCTGGACATCCGCCAGGGGCCGCAGGCCGATTGCCTTGCCTGCGGCGCCTGCCTGGAGGCCTGCGCACAACAACAGCACCGGGCCGGCTTCGGTCCGGGGCTGGTGCGTTACTGCAGTCCGCAGGCGATGGCCGGACAACCGCGGCGCTGGTGGCGACCACGAACCCTGGCCCTGTTGTCGATGCTGTTGGCGCTGCTTGCCTGCGGCCTCTGGCGCCTGCTCTGAATCAACGCGACCCGCTGGCGTGCGGCGGAACCAGCTGCGCACGTCGCACGATGCCCAACTGCTCGATGATCAGCGCCATTTCGTTGGTGACTTCGGTACGCTCGGTCCCCTGCGGGACCAGGCGGTCCAGCACCTGCTGGTAGGTATCCCAGAACGCCGGACCGCATCCGTGTTTGTGATAACTGGCTTCCAGTTCGCGGCGTACCCGTTCAGCCAAGCCATGCATGCCGTATTCCATACGACCTCCGTTGGACTTGTTCTGCATCGTTGACGGTCTACCGACTCACTTGCGTGCTACTGAAAGACTCCCGTGCTTCACACCCGGTTGATACCAATTAGTCATAGATTTCACGACAGGTCAATTACATGCAGCGACTTTCGTGATTGAAATTATTAATCGTTCACGAAACTACATACGGGGACCTGGTTCCCCCGGATGGGGTGAAGCCGACAGGTAGCGGGAACCATGGACCGACTCCCCCAGTAGATGGCACCGATTGCGCCCTTCAGATCGATCGATTTTGCCTATTCTGCTAAGCATACTTAGCAAAATACGCTTAGCGTGCTAGATGCGACAAAAGGCGGCGCAAGTCAGATGGATTCGCCCGTCGACGCCTCTGTCGTGGGGAACAGGTTCGGATAGCGCTGATGCAGGATGTACTGCCGCAGGGCCGGAATCGGAAAGTCCCTCGGCCATTGCGACACTGCAGAACGGCTGATGCCAAAGAAGCGGGCCAGTTCGGCGTCGGTGCGGAATCCCAGCCGGGTGCGCACCTGCCGTTTGCTCCAGAATTCGGTCACGGTCGGTCCTTCTGTTAACCAACCTTATTCTTGTGACAAGGCTTCTTCGCATTCCACGCGTTAAGCTGGCTTGCATAGATGAATACTCTCGGCCAACGACTCGCTATCGCCATGAAGAAAGCCGGGCACCCACGCCCGGCCGCTCTGGCCCGCGCCGCCAAATCAACGACGGCAACCATCAGCAACTGGCTCAACGACCATGTGAGCGCTTCGCATGTGAAGGCCGAACAGCTGTTCCGTATCGCCGATGCGGCCAAGATGGACGCGCGCGAACTTCTGTACGGAGTGAGCGGGCTCGGCGTCGGCGAACCTGGCAGCGCCTACATCCCCAGCCAGGCCCATCTGGATGTCTGGCAGGACGCCTACGAGCTGGTCAGCCATCTGGTGGCCGAGAACGGGCTGGAGATCGACCATCGCCGCCATGCGGCGCTGGATCTGCTCGCGTTCGAACTGCTGATGGACGGCTTCAGCCGCAGCAAGGTGGCTCGCGTTCTGACGACCTCGATGACGTGAATGCACCGCCGCTGGTAGCATGGACCGCGATGGGGATGGGGCTCCCCCGATAACCGCCTGAGAAGGCTGATGGCTCCTGCCAGGACGAACCCGGTGTTCGTCGACGGCAGGTCGTGCCTGCCCTCGGCGTTCGCCATTGACCCTGCGAACCCGCATTCGAGGCACGCCATGCAAGCATTGAACAATTATTTCCTGGTCTTCGTCGGCGGCGGCATCGGCGCCTGCCTGCGCCACGCCTGCAATCTGATCGGCGCGCGGGTGGCGGTCGGCAGTCCCTGGCCCTGGTCGACCTTCCTGATCAACATCAGCGGTGCGCTGCTGATGGGCGTGGTGGTCGAGGTCTTCGCCATGCGCAATGGCGCCTCGCCGCAGCTGCGCCTGTTGCTGGCCACCGGCATCCTCGGCGGCTACACCACATTTTCCACCTACGCGCTGGAGATCGGCCTGCTGCTGCAGCGTGGCCAGCATGGGCTGGCCGCACTGTATGCCGGTGGCTCGGTGGCGCTGGGCCTGGCCGGTCTGTTCGGTGGCATGAAGCTGACCCGGCTGGTGCTGGGCTGACCGATCAGGCGGCGCTGACCCGTACCTGCCCGCGCCATTCCCGCGGCGACTGCCCGGTGTGCGACTTGAACGCACGCGACAGCGCCGCTTCGCTGCCATAGCCCACATCATCGGCGATCCGCTTCAGCGGCCGTCCCTGTCGCAGGGCCTGCTGCGCGAGCCCGACCCGCCAACCCTGCAGGTACTGGCCCGGCGTGGTGCCCATCGCCTCGCGGAAGCTGGCGGCGAACACGCTGCGTGACATGCCGGCAACCTCGGCCAGGTCTTCCAGGGTCCAGGACCGTGCGGGCGCTTCATGCATCGCCACCAATGCCAGCCGCAACCTCGGATGACCCAGCCCGGCGAACAGGCCGCCACGCATCTCGCCGCCTTCCATCAGCTGGCGCAGCACCTGGATCATCACCACCTCGAACAGCCGGTTGACCATCGCCGCCCGCCCGCAGCGCTGCTCGAACGCCTCTTCGAACAGCAGTTCCAGCGCCGCGTTGCCGCCATACAGATCGGCCAGCGGCAGGCAGATGAAATCAGGCAGTGCAGCGCTGATCGGATTGAGCCGGCCGCCCTCGAAATGCAGGTTGGCGCAGGCCATGTCGGCGCCCTGCTGCGGGTCGGTACTGAAGCGATGCGGCATCGGCCGCGGATACAGCAGCAGACTCGGTACTTGGACCTGCACGGTCTGTTGCCCGTGGCTGACCTGCAGCGGCCCGCGCCGCACCAGATGCAGCTGGCCGGCCTCGTCCTCGCCGTCCAGCGTGTTGATGCCGCATAGCGCACCCGCATGGAATACCGAGGCGGTGACCGCAAAACGTTCAAGCAGGATGGCGAGGCGGTCGACCATGACGGGACTCCGGGTCAAGCGAGACAAGCTCAATGCGACAGATCGTATCGGAATCAACACTGGAAAGGACGGCACTGGCCGCGTGATCGCCCGGGCGCTATACAGGCCGCACATTCCCACGCATGGAGGCACCGATGTCGCTCCGCATCGCTCTGGCCCTGTTGCCGCTGCTGCTCGCGGCCCCGCACGCACTGTCCGCCTCACCATCAAAGATCGAACACCTGGCCTGGCTGGCCGGTTGCTGGCAGCTTGATGGCCAGCCGGCCGGAGCCGGCGAGCAATGGTCCAGCCTGGCTGGAAACACCCTGTTCGGCAGCAGCCGCAGCCTGCGTGACGGCCGTACCGTGGGCTTCGAGTTCATGCAGCTGCGCCAGCATGACGACGGCCGCCTGGTGCTGACCGCCCTGCCCTCTGGCCAGAACGCCACGGACTTCAACGCCACCCGGGTCGATGGCAATGAAGCCGTGTTCGAGAATCCCGCCAACGACTTCCCACAGCGTATCCACTATCGGCGCCTCGACGACCAGCGCGCGCATGCACGCATCGAGATCGCGCAGGACAATCCGAAGCAGGCAATGGACTTTCCCATGCATCGCGTCGCCTGCGGTGGGCCGACGCCCGCACACTGACACGCAAACGCCCCGGACCGGCCGGGGCGTCTGCATGCGGCCAACGCCACGCGGGTATTCACCCGGCCAGCGTGGTTTCCAATGCCTTCAGGCCATCGCGGTAGATGCCCTCGAACAGCGCGGACGCTTCTTCGTTGCTGACGCCCATCGGAGTGAACTCACCGGACCAGTCGATCCGCGAACCGCCGCCCTGCTCGACCACACGCAGCGTGGAGCGATAGCCGGTAACCGGGAACGGCGCCTGCAGGATCGAGTAGGTGTAGCTGCGATCGGCCTGGTCGAAGGCTTCCAGGCGCTCGACGATGGCATCGCCGTCGGGATTGGCCAGATGGCGCACGCGACCGCCATCGCTGAGCGTGCTCTGGGGAATGTACGGAAGCCAGTCGGGCAGTGAATCGAAGCCGCCGATGAGGTCCCAGACCTGGTCGGCCGGGGTCGGCACGGTGATGGATACAGAAGCAGTTGCCATGGGAATGTCTCCTTCGTGACTCAGATGTTGTCGATCGGCAGCGGGGCGTTGGCCGCGACCAGGCGCTGGGCGCGCAGTTCCTGCCAGAACCCGGCCGGGATGATTTCCTTCAGTGCGGCGTAGTCTTCGGCGATGCGCTCGGGACGGCTGGCGCCCGGAATCACCGCAGCCACTGCCGGGTTGGCCAGCGAGAACTGCAGGGCGGCCGCCTTGATGCTGATGCCGTACTCGGCCGCGATGGCCTTGATGCGCTCGACCTTGGCCAGGATCTCCGGCGACGCCTTCTGGTACTCGAAGTGGCTGCCACCGGCCAGCACGCCGGAGCTGTACGGACCGCCGACCACGATGCCGGTGTTGCGTTCGGCCGCCTTCGGCATCACCCGCTGCAGCGCACGCTCGTGGTCGAGCAGCGAGTAGCGGCCGGCCAGCAGGAAGCCGTCCGGACGGGCTTCGTCCAGATCCAGGGTCAGCTCGATCGGCTCGACACGGTTGACGCCCAGGCCCCAGGCCTTGATCACGCCTTCCTCGCGCAGGCGGGTCAGCACCTTGAAGGCGCCGCGGCGTGCGGTCTCGAAGTACGACAGCCACTCATCGCCGTAGAAGTCCTGGGCGATGTCGTGCACCCAGACGATATCGAGACGATCGGTCTTCAGGCGCTTGAGGCTGTCATCGATCGAGCGCAGGGTGGCATCGGCCGAGTAGTCGTTGACCAGCTTGTTGGGGCGGCCGGCGACGAACAGGCCGCCCTTCTCGCCAAGATCGCGGGCGCTGGTGTCTTCCAATTCGTCCAGGATCAGGCGGCCGACCTTGGTGCTGAGCACGAAGTCGTCGCGGTTGCGCTTGGCCAGTGCTTCTCCGAGCCGGATCTCGGCCAGGCCGGCGCCGTAGAACGGGGCGGTATCGAAGTAGCGGGTGCCCTGTTCCCAGGCCGCGTCCACCGTGGCCTGGGCCTCGGTTTCCGGGATGTCACGGAACATGTTGCCCAGCGGCGCGGTACCGAAGCCCAGGGTCTTGCCAGCCAGCAATGTGTTGATGCTCATGGGGTTCCCCTTGGGGAGGTTGTTGAGGTTGGGACACAGGCTAGGCTTGCCCGATAAGACTGTCCAAGACATAATTTCTCAATCTTGAGTCCCACACGGTCTTATGCTCGATCTCCGCCAACTGCGCTATTTCGTGGCCGTCGCCGAAGATGAACACGTTGGCCGCGCCGCCGAACGCCTTCACATCTCCCAATCCCCGCTCAGCCGGCAGATCGCCCAGCTGGAGGAACGGCTGGAACTGCAGTTGTTCGAACGCTCGCAGCAGCGCATCCGGCTGACCGCCGATGGCCGCACCTTCCTCGCCGAGGCGCGCGCCCTGCTGACCCACGCCAATCGGCTGGAATCGCTGGCACGCCGGCTCGGCCGCGGCGATGAAGGTGGCCTGTGCATCGGCTATCTGGAGTACGCGATGCACTCCGGCGTATTGCCCGCCGCCCTGCGCGAACTGCGCGGCGGCCGTCCTGCCGTACACATCGCGCTGTACAACCAGCAGTCGGACGTGCAGCTGGAAGGCCTGCGCCAACGCAGCCTGGACATCGCCCTGGTCTGCGAACCACCCGCGTTCGACGATCCAGACCTGGAAGCCACGCAGGTGCTGAACGATCCGATGCTGCTGGCGCTGCCGGCCGGCCACCCATTGGCCACTGCAGAGACCATCACGCCCGAGGATCTGGCCAGCCAGCAGTGGATCGGCGTGATGCACAAGGAAAGCGCGCTGCGCCATGACACCTTCGTCGCCGCCTGTGCGAAGGCCGGTTTCACCCCGACCATCGCCATGGAGGCGACCGAGCCGCTGGCCGCGCTCGGTCTGGTCGCCGCGGGGCTGGGACTGACCACCCTCCAGCGCAGCCTGGACCATCAGGCACCAGAGGGTGTGGTGCTGCGCGAGCTGCCGTGGTTCAGCTACCGCACACCGCTGTGGGCGGCCTGGCACCGCGTCAACCTGCGCCCGCTGGTCGAGACCTTCCGCAGGACGCTGGTGCAGACCGCAACCGAGGGCAAGCCGGCCTTCGTCGACTGAACTGACTGCGCTATGCCGGGCATGCCTCGGTGTAGCGCATCACCACGAAACCCTCTTCCGGGGCCGGTGCAACGAAGTGGCGGGTGATCCGTTCGAACTCCTCGTCGCTGGCCTGGAACGGATGCTCGCCAAGTGCATTGCGCGCGCGCAGCCGCGCCTTGCAGACTTCGTCGGCAACATCGAGGAAATGCAGTTGATGTGCAGCGCCAGCCGGCGAGAACACTTCACGTGACCAAGCGCGACTGGCTGGCGTATTGAATGGAAAATCGAGCACCACCGAAACACCCGCCTGCAGCAATGCGCGCAGATGATCGGCCAGCACGTTGCGCAACGTGGCTGCACGCTGCAGATAGTCGGCAATGGAATGGATCTCGCCCGGATACAGTGCCGCCAACCAGGCATCTTCGCTGATCAATACGTGGCGCGGCTTCAACGCCAACTGCTGCGACAGGGTGGATTTTCCGGCACCGATCTTGCCGCACACCAGGTGCAGGGTCGGCGCAGGGTCGTTCGATGAAAGGTTGTGCATCTGCGTTCTCCTTGGTGGATTCCATTACCCGGAAGAGCGCTGTATGCAACCCGCCTTCCCGGGCGGGTTGCTTGGCCGTGATGACCGCGCGCTACCCCGCCTTCCCGTGGGGAATACGGATAATCGACGCGCTGCTGTGCATGGCCATGCCGCCAGCGTAGAGCGCGGCACTGCCGACCGGCAATGCCCTGCGGCAGTGCAGCGCGCGCAAGGTGGTGCAGGGATCTATGCTCGGCGCCATTCCCGCATGGAATGACCCCGATGCGACCCTTGCTTCGATGCGCACTTGCCCTCTGCCTGCTGCCCTGGATGACATCGCTGGCTGCACCGCCGCCAGCAGCGCGTACGCTCAGCGGCGAGCTGCAGGGCGCACCGTGGCGGCTGGATGTGCCTGCCGACTGGAACGGCGACCTGGTAATGCTGGCCCATGGCTATGAACCGGTCGGCGTGCCGCGCACCGCCCCCATGGCGGCCAATGACAGCACCGCACCACTGCTGGCAGCAGGTTACGCCGTCGCCCAGAGCGCCTATGCCAGCCAGGGCTGGGCGGTGGCCGATGCGATCACCGATACGGAACGCCTGCGCCAGCAGGCAGTGGGTGAACTCAAGCATGTCCGCCACACCTGGATGCTGGGATTCTCGATGGGCGGTGCCGTGACCATCGGCAGCCTCGAACGCTTCCCGCAGCACTACACCGGCGGTGTATCGCTGTGCGGCGCCAATCTCAGTGGCGAACAGATCGCGACCGATCTGCTGACCACGCTGGTCGCGTTCGACTACTTGTTCCCCCAGGCCGATGGGCTGCCGCCCACCGGCCTGCTATCGCGCGAAGCGGCGGCGCTGCCGCAGGGCGAGTTGTACCAGGGCATCGCCAATGCACTGCAACGTGACCCGTCGCACGCCGCAGTGCTGGCGCGGCGGCTGCAGGTCTCCGCTGATGCACTGGCCGGCACGATCAGCCTGCACGCGCTGGTCCTGCATGAACTGGTTGCACGGAGCGGCGGCATGCCGATGGGCAACATCGGCGTGGTCTACAGCGGCTTTGGCGATGACACCGCGTTCAATGCCGGCGTGCAGCGTGTCAACGCTGTTCCCGCGGCGCAGGCGCATGTCCGCAACTCGCTGGCAATCACCGGCGCACTGAAGCGACCGCTGGTGATCCAGTTCAATCACAACGACCCGACCATCGTGCCGCACATGCAGGCGGTGTATCCGCAGATGGCTGCACGAGCCGGCGCGCGCCCGCAACCACGCGTACTGCCGCCGGTGGGCGAAGGACACTGTGGCTTCTCCGGAGCGCAGGTAATAGCCGCTTTGAAGACAGTGCAACGTTGAGTCCATCGCGTACCGTAGGGCGTCCGCCACGCTGCCAACGCTTACGATGCAGGAACCCCCGCAGCATCTGCTGCCTTCCCCATGCGCTGACCTTGCGCTCGTAACCCCAAAGGGCGGCGTCAGCCGCCCAGCGTGCCCATGGTGAAGGTGTAGCCGGAGCTCATCAGGAATTCGCGCATGCGCATCTCCGCGCGCCGCGGTGAGGCCAGGTTGGCCGGACCATACAGCGCGTAGACCGTCCCTGCGCCTTCGATGGACTCACGGCGCACGCCGCAGTGGCGGGTTTCCGAAGCAATCACCCATCCGTCCTTCAGTCGATCCGGTCCGATCGATTGGCCGTTCATCAGCCGGAACGTCAGCCAGCGTACTTCCACAGAAGATTTGTTCATTGCTGGCGTACCGCCAGCGTGCCGCGATCGTTCATGTCCTTGCTCGCCATTGCAGCTCCCTAAGACTTGGAACTCGACCATAGCGCCTTGCCATGTCGTGGGCGAATGAGACTGGTGGGTACTTATGTTGTCAGGTTGAACCGCTTCCATAGTGCTTCGCGCCCCAGGTGTGTCAGCCGCAGTTCGCGTCGGCCCTCAACACGCCGAAGCCAATCGTTCTTCACGAAGCTGTCCAGCATGGCCTCGCCGACCAGGCCAGCCAGATGGGAGCGCCGCTCGGTACAATCCAGGCATCCTCGGCAATAACGCGCAGGCTTGACCGTCACTGGAAGCCGCAGCAGCTCAGCCAGCGGCTGGCCGAGCTCCCGCAGGAACGCCGCCCCCTCCACACTTACCTGCCAATGCGCCTCGCGCGGGATCAGGTGTCCTGCATGCAACAAGCGGTCGGTGATCGCCACCGCATGCACGCCGGCCAGATGCCGGTAGCAGGAACGCGCCTGGCGCAACGCCGGCATGCTGCGTGATGCCACAGCGGTGCAGGACGGCGTGCGGTCGGCAACGCGCAGGATGCCCTCCAGCATGTCGGCAACCTCGTGCGAGGCCAGCCGGTGGTAGCGATGTCGCCCCTGCGCGACGGCGACCAGCAGATCACCCTCGACCAGCCTGCGCAGATGCGTGCTCGCCGTCTGCGGTGTCACCCCGGCCACGCGGGCCAGCTCCATCGCGGTATAGGCACGCCCATCCATCAACTGCAGCAGCATGGATGCGCGCGCCTGGTCGCCGACCAGGGCACCGACGCTGACAAGGGAACCGGAGGTGTGGACCATGCCCGCATTGTGGCACGCCATTGCGGGCCGACAGTTCGACGCAGGCCGAAGCATCGGCACCCGCTGGCAAGGCACAGTGGCCAGCCCGACAGCGCAAGGCCTGCCATGAAAACCGCTCCGATCCCCCGCCGCCGCATCACCCCTTCGGTCCTGTACCCGGGCACGCCGGTGCTGCTGATGACCACGCTGAACGACGACGGCAGTAGCAACATCAGTCCGCTGTCTTCGTTCTGGGCCCTGGGCAACCGGGTGGTGCTGGGCCTCGGCGTGCAGGGCCAGGGCTATCGCAACCTGCAGTTGCGCAACGAGTGTGTACTGAACTTCCCGTCGTCCGCGCAGGCCGCACAGGTCGAGGCCATCGCGCGGGCGACAGGCTGCGACCCGGTGCCCACTGCTAAACAGGCGATGGGCTACGTGCACGTCCGCGACAAGTTCGCGCTGGGAGGCTTTAGTCCGGTCGCCTCGACCCACGTCACGCCAGAGGCGATTGCCGAGTGCCCGCTGCAGGTGGAAGTCAGCGTGATGGCGATGCACCCGCCCGGCGAGGATGACGGCCAGGGCTTCGTAATCGTCGAAGGCCGCATCCGTTGCGTGCATGCCCACGAAGCGATCACCGTAGCTGGCACCCAGCACATCGACGTTGCGCACTGGAAACCGCTGATATACCTGTTCCGCCACTACCTGGGCGTAAGCCAACCGGTCGGGCGCAACTTCCGCGCGGAGACGCCCACGGGCGCTTCTGCCTAGCGGCCTAGACCGTTTCGCCCTGCAGATCGAGCACGGCGGTGGTCCAGCCGCGCTCTCCCAGCGCGGCCACCATGCCGCCTCGATAGACGAAACGGCGCGCGTGACCGTCTTCGATGAAGCAGGTCGCGTTCTGCATCGGTGAATATCCGGCCGAGGCGTAGTGCCGCTGATCCAGGGCGAACAAGACGGCGAAATCGATCCCGCGCTGGCGCAGTTCGGCGTGCGCAGCCGCGATCAAGCGTGACGCGACACCCCTCCTGCGAACATCAGCACGCACCACCACCCCGCCGATCAAGCCTATGCGTTCCGGCTCGCCGTCCAGCAATACGTTGCGTTCGTACAGTGCAAGGTGAGCGACCACGTGATCGCCTTGCAACGCCAGGACCAGGGCGACCGGCACCGGAATGGCGTAACCCTCGCCCTGCATGTCCGGGAACGCCTGGCGGAGCAGATCCACCGCCTGCTGACGGTGATCCGGCGCTACGCCTTGCCAGCGGCATACCTGAACGCGCATTGCCCTGTCTTCGTCGAATGAATATATGTCCAGGCCCATCCTGCCACGGAAACATGACCGCGCCTGCGGCAATGTTTCATCGTCACTGCAGGGCGATCGAGTACGAGACGATATCCGTGTAGCAGCCCGCGCGTTTGACGGCCCGCGGCTCCGTGCCGAATGCACTGAAGCCCAGCGATTCGTACAGCCCGCGCGCGGCAGCGTTGTCCGCCAGCACCGTGAGGGTGAGCGATTCAATGCCTTCCGCGCGCGCAGCCGCGAACGCGGCAAGAAGAAGCTGACGGGCTAGGCCCTGGCCACGATGGCCAGCACCCACGTAGACACTGTGCACTGCGACCACATGCCGTCGCGCCATCCGCACCGGGCGTACATAACGCAGGAAGCCCACCAGCATGCCGTCAACGAACGTGCCGAAGTAGCGCGTACCAAGATCCGCAAGCTGGGCGCGCATCACGTCCGCCGAGCCATTCTGCGCCTCGGCCAGCGTGGACAGGAACGCAGCGGGCGACTCGTGAAGCGCCTGCAACCGTGCCTGCCAGAGAACACCGGCGTCGTCAGTGCTGAGTTGCCGGATAAGCATGCGCCACACCCGTGAGGTTGCTGATGCACAGGTGCCCAGCCTAGCGCGGGGTCGCCTGATGTGGCGTGCATGCAAGGCAGCAGAAAAAGAAAAAAGCCCTGACCGGAGTCAGGGCTTTTCAATTGGAGGCCTCAAGCGGAATCGAACCGCTGTAAACGGATTTGCAATCCGGTGCATAGCCACTCTGCCATGAGGCCAACGTACTGCGCGCCAGGAACGGAGCCCTGACAAGACAAAACCCCATGATGGGGCCTGTCGGAACATGGAGCGGGAAACGAGACTCGAACTCGCGACCTCAACCTTGGCAAGGTTGCGCTCTACCAACTGAGCTATTCCCGCGTAAGCCAACATGGTACCGGAAATCCGGAACACACACCAGCGATTTCACTTTTCTGACTGCGCGTAGAGCCTTGTGGCCCAACGTGCCCCGCCTTGCCGCGGCGGGAGAAAAACAAGGCCCCTAGCGGGGCCCTGTAGAATCTGGAGCGGGAAACGAGACTCGAACTCGCGACCTCAACCTTGGCAAGGTTGCGCTCTACCAACTGAGCTATTCCCGCAGATTCCGTTCGACCTGCGTCGAAGGAGCGCTATTGTGTCCAAATTCCTTCACGCCGTCAACAGTCTTCACATCATGCGGTCACGGGCGTCCGCACTGGGGTACGCTGCCCCGCCCAGCCCCGTGCGCCCATGTTCCTTCGCGGCAAGCCCCTGTTGATCGCCCTGGCGCTGCATCTGCTGGTAGCGCTGCTGTACTGGGCATTGATTCCGCTGGGAATGAACTGGTATCGCGACCATTTCGGCTTCACCTCCCATCGCGACATCGGCCTGGGCATCGCCCAGTTTTATCTGTTCTGGATGTTCCTCTGCGCGCAGCCGCTGATTGCGGTGCTGCGGCCGCTCTCCGCCAAGCTGTCCGTGCTGGCCGTTCCCTTGGCATTCGCCAGCTGGACGCTGATGCACAACCACCCGCTGCGTCTGCTGTACTTCACCGTCGGCCCCGGCCTGCTGGCACTGGCCGCGATTGCCATATCCGCGTGGCATGCATCGCACAACCGCCTGCCTGCCACCACGGACACCGCCGATGCCTAGACGCTACGTCCGCCTGTTCTGGTTGCTGGTCGCGTTGACCTGGCTGGCGCTGATCGCTGCACTGGTCAATGCCGGCTTCACCCCGGACTATTGGCTGCTGCATCACCTGGAGGGCGCCGAACTGCCCTACCCGACCAGCACCGTCATCGTGTTCGCGCTGCTGGGCACCGTCGAACTGGTGGTAGCCGCCTTGATCGTGCGTCCGTGGCGACTGAAACGACTGTGGCTGCGCCTGCTGATCGCCTTCGCCCTGCTGCTGGCGTGGTCGGTGCCGTGGATGCTGTCGGCCATGCACCAGCCACCGGTGCATGGCATGCATCTGCTGTGGTTGCTGCTGCTGGACGTGGGACTACTGCTGGCGCTGTGCATGGTGTCGGCGGTGAGCGCGTGGCGGGCGTTCCGGCGCCGAGAGGTCCCGTAGCGGCCCCTCCACGACGCCAGACCTACTTCCGGAACTCCACCCGCACATGCTGGCCAAAGCGCGCCTTGGCCTCGCCATCGAACTCCAGCACGCACTCCACCACCTTGGCCACGCCGCGCCCTGCGTCTTCAGGCAAGCGTGCCTGCGCGAACACCGGGCTGATGCGCACCACGCGTGCAGTTGGCAGCGTGCCGGTGTTTTCGGCGCCATCGCTGTCCGGCACGACGGTAGCCTTCATGCCCACCTGCACGGCATCGGCATAGGCGGCGCTGAGTTCGGCACGCACCTGCAGCGGGCGCGCCGGCAGCAGCGAGATCGCTGGCTTGCCGGCCTGCACGAAGGCACCAAGGCCCGGCACCTGGCCGACCACGGTGCCGGCTTCCGGCGCGCTCAACGACATCTGCTGCAGTTTCAGCCTGGCGTGTTCCAGCTTGTGCTGGGCCATGTCCACCTGCGCACCGGCCACGTCGACATCGGCGCGTACGCCGGCCAGCTGCTGCTTGGCCGCATCGGCCTGCTGGTTGGACGTCACACCTTCGCTCGCCCCCGTGGACAGGCGGGTGGCATTGCGCTCCAGTTCGCGCAGCTGTGCCTGACTGCCCTTCAGGCGGTCATTGGCCAGGGCCAGATCGGCGCTGGCCATCGCCACCTCCTGCTGCAGCAGGGCGCCATCGAGCGACAGCAGCAGCTGTCCCTTGTTCACCGTGGCGCCTTCCTTCACCGGCGCGGCGGTGATCGAGCCATCCACCGGCGGTGCCAGCGCGATCAGACCACCCTCGACATCGATGATGCCGCGCGCGACTGCAACCTTGCCGGCGCCAGCTGCATCAGCCTTGCCCGAAGGCGCCGGTGCAGGCGCGGGCGCGTCCTTGGAACAGGCTCCGAGCAGCAGTGCCGCGGACAGGGCCAGGCTGAGGGGAAGCCGGTGCGACGTCTTGGTCATGGGGCGGACTCTACAGTTTCATTTTGGCGGCGGTCATCACGGACCATGCCGTCTTCCATGGCGATCACCCGATCGGCATGCCGGATCAGGCGCGGATCGTGGCTCACGCACAGCACGGTGGCACCATGCGCACGTGCGTAGCGATGCAGGATGTCGATCACGCGCTGGCCGTTCTCGGCGTCCAGCGCGCTGGTGGGTTCGTCGGCGAAGATCAGCGTCGGCGACTTCGCAAAGGCACGGGCAACGGCCACACGCTGCTTCTCGCCGCCGGACAGCTGCGCCGGGCGCATGTGGCTGCGATGGCTGAGGCCCACTTCTTCCAGCGCCTTGCGGGCCAGCGACTCGCTCTCGCGATTGCGCATCCCGCGGTAGCCCAGCGGCAGCTGCACCTGCTCCAGCGCAGTCAGCGCCGGGAACAGGTTGAAGCCTTGGAACACGAAGCCGACATGGTGCAGGCGGAAGCGCTCGACCTCGCTGCGGGTCATGTGCCCCACATCCTGGCCGAGTGCGTGCACGCGGCCACCATCGGGCGCGGACAGGCCAGACAGCAGCGACAACAGCGTGCTCTTGCCGCAACCCGACGGGCCCGACACCAGGGTCAGCTCGCCAGGATAGATGTCCAGCGACAGGCCACGCAGCACCGGCACCTGCACATCGCCGGACATGAAGCCCTTTTCCAATGCGTCGGCCTGCAGGGTCGGGGCAACGGCGCGTGTAGAAGTCATCGGCCGGCCCTCAACGCAACAGCAACGATGGATCGGAGCGGACGACACTGCGCACCGCCATGATGCTCGACAGCATGGCCATCACCGCAACCAGCGCAACGCAGCCAAGGATCACCATTGGCGTCAGCTGCACCGGCACGCGCTGGGTCTGCGCGATCAGCAGCACCACGGTGCTGAAGGCCGCCGCCAGCAACATGCCGACTCCGCCGATCAGCAACGCCTGCTCGAACACCACCCGCGCCAGCGCATAGCGCCCGGCACCGAGCGCATTGAGCGTGGCGTACTCGCGAACCGAGCCGGCCACCACAGAGGCGAACGACTGGTTGGTGATCACCGCGCCGACGAAGCAGACGATGACGGCCATGAACAACACCGCAATGCCGGCACCGGTATCGAACAGCCAGTACTGCTGCGAGCGGCTGGCGAACTGCGGCGCGGTCCAGAACTCGACCGGCGTGGCCTGGCCCATCGACGCGGACAAGCGGTCGCGCACCCGATCGGCCAGGTCCGGCGAGCGCAGGCCCGCTACGAAGTAAGTGCTGCCCTCGTGTGGGTCGGTGCCGGCGATGGCGCGCGCGGTATCCAGCGAGGCCAGCACGTTGACGCCGCCAAGGCCACGCAGTCCCGGTTGTGCAGCGACCACGCGCACGGCCTTGCCGTTGATCCAGGCACGGTTGTTCTGCAGGCTCACGCCCAGCGTATCCAGGTCGGCGCTGTCCACGATCACGGCCCCCGGTTCGCGCAGCTGTGCACGCAGGTCGGCCGGCAGGATGCGCGCGAACATCATTGCATCGTCGCGGGTGGAGATGCCGGACAGATACACCGACACGTTGCCGGTACCCTGCGCGCTGGAGCGCCATTCGCCATCCACCCACTCGTAGGGTTCGACGCGGGTGACATCCGGATCCATGCGCAGGTGGCTTTCCACATCGGCGCTGATCGCGTGGCCGTAGTTGACGCTCTGGGTGCCGGGGAAACCGGCCCAGATGTCGGCCGAGGATGCCTTCACATAGATCGCGGCGGTGCCGAAGATGCCCAGCACCAGTGCGGCCTGCACGATCAACAGCACGCCGGCGAAACACATCGCCAGCACCACCGGCAGGAACCGGCGCCACTCATAGGCCAGGGTCTTGCGGGCCAGCGCGATCATTGCTGTTCGCCCTCAGCCTCGACCGGCAGCGGTGCGCCGCCAAGAGCGCGGTACAGCGAAGCAAACGCCAGCACGCGTGCGCCCTGCGCACCGATCAGATCCGCCTGCGAAGCGAGCGCGGCACGCTGCGTATCCAGCCCATCGAACTCGCTGGACAGGCCCAGCTGCACCTGCCGCGCCTGGCGCCTGACCTGCTGGTTGGCGGCATCATTGGCCGCACGCAACGACTGGATGCTGCTGTCCTGGCGCGCCAGGCTGCCCAGCGCGCCTTCCACTTCGCTCACGCCTTCCAGCACGGCCTTGCGATACCCGAGCAGCGCGGCGTCCAGTTGCTTCTCATCGGCATGGAAACGCGCACGGCGTTGGCCCCAGTCCCACAGCGGAATATCGACGTATGGACCGATCGACGGGCTGGAGTCGGAATTGGAGCGCGCGTTCTGGGTAAGGTTGTAGGCATAAAGAATGGAGCCGCCGAGGCTGATCCGCGGGTACATCGCGGCGCGCGCCGAGCCCTTGCTGGCGGCGGCCTGCATCACCTCCGATTCGGCCAGCAGGATCTGCGGACGGTGGCGCAACAGGTCCGCCGGGACCTGCTGCAGCGAGAACGCGCCCAGCTTCGGCGGCGTGCGATAGGCGCGCCAGGCCGGATCCGGGCCATCTCGGCCCAGCAACACTGCCAGCGCGCGGGCCGCGTTGTCAGCGTTTTCCCGGGCCTGTGCCGTAGCGGCGCGGGTGGCGGCCTGGCGTGCACGCAGGCGATCCAGTTCGCCCGGCTCGTCCAGGCGCAGGCGCTGGCGGACCAGCGCCAGTTGTTCGCCGCGATCATCCACGGCCTGCTGTCGGGCCAGCAGATCCTGCTGGGCCTGCGCCACGGTCAGGTCCAGATAGCTGCGCACCACGTCGGCAATCACCGCTACCTGCGCGGCATTGCGCAGCGCCTCGGCATTGCCGGCCGAGGCCTGCGCGCTCAGCTGCGCACTCTCGGCGGCGCCGAACAGGCCTAGGTCCCAGATCGCTTCAATGCCGGCATGGAAGTAGGTATCGACAGCGGCGGCGTCCTGCACCTGCTTGGCGCTGGCGGAGATTTCCGGCAGGAAACGCGAGTCGGACGTGCCAGCGACGATGCGAACGGCCTGCAGGCGCAAGGTGGCCTGCTGCAGGTCGAGATTGCCGGCGACCGCCTGATCGACCAGGCCATCCAGCGCCGGGTCGGACAGCACTTTCCACCATTGCCTGGCGTCCACCGCTACGCCCTGCCCCTGTGGCACCTGGGTCCAGGTGCTGGGCGTGCGGTCAGGCAGGTCTGGCACCGGCACCGACATGCAACCGGCCAGGGCCAGGCTTGCCAACAACGCACCAGGGCGCAGGACTGCATGCAGAGAGAGTCCGCGCCCGGTCCTGGGCACTGCCACTGAAGTGATACGCCTGACCACCAGCCCGCCAACGTGTAGAAGGAGCATGAAGGCTACCGTGCGATTGTGGAGCGAACATGGAGAAATCGTCCGAAAAAGGTCACAGCACGCGCGCGGTTCAGGCAACGCCGACCCAGCCTTTCACTACGCTTTCAATGCGTTCCTGGCACGGAACACTGGACGGCATTTCCGGCGCATTGCACATTGCGGCATTGCCTTGCTTGATGCTGCCCGACCATGAAACGTCCCCACCGCTGGCTCTTGATTGGCTCGGTCACGACAGCGACTGTCGGTGCGATCGTACTCGTCCTGACCACCCCACTGGTCTCGAACGCCATGCTGCTACTGATGGAGCGCAGCAATTTCATCCCGGGTGAATCTTCGATCTTCACCTTCGAGCCATATGCCATCAACCAGGGCTCGTCGAACTACTGGCTGTACGGGAAGGATCACACCTACTACTACCACTTCACCTACGAAGATGACGTTCCCTACGTCTACATCCCGCAGGACAACCGCTGCCCGGGTTTCGACCGGCGAGATGCCCGCACCTGGTGCAGCGCCCTGCCCGGCAAGCCACGCTAGCGCGGCAGCGGTGCAACCGGTGTGACAAACGAAAAACGCCCCCTTGCGGGAGCGTTCTTCTTGAATCTGGAGCGGGAAACGAGACTCGAACTCGCGACCTCAACCTTGGCAAGGTTGCGCTCTACCAACTGAGCTATTCCCGCAGATTCCGTTCGACCTGCGTCGAAGGAGCGCTATTGTGTCGATATTGCTGCACGGCGTCAACAGGAGTTTTCACATGAAGTGAAGGGCAGCGTTCAGGCGCCTCCGCCTGCTCCCTTCACGTGCGCAGTCCACGGCGGTGAAAGTAGACCTGCTCGGCGATGCGCCGCGTGGCCGCCGTGTGCAGCAGTGCGTTGAGCGGCCAGTCCGCCTGCAGATGATCCATCGCCCAGCGCAGCAGCCGCTTGCCATGGAATGCCGGCGCCGCCTGCCGCGCCACCCGTTCCGCTTCCGGCCGTTGCCCGCGCAGATGGCGGGCAATCGCCTCGCCGACCGCCCAGCCGTGCCTCCACGAGGCATGGATGCCGCCGGCGGACAGCGGCGAGACGATGCCCGCCGCGTCGCCGGTCAGGATCAGGCGGTGGCCGGTGATTGGGCCATCCGGTCGGCCGCATGGGACCAGGCCGGCGCGGGTACCCGTAGGGCGCGCCGAAGACGGAATGCCGACTACGTCGCGCACGTGATCGAGGAATCCCTCAATATCTGGCAGCCGCACCTGTTGCGGGTCATGACGCAGCGCCAATCCGACCTGCAGTCCGGCCGGATTCTGCGCGACCCAGCCAATGTAACCCGGCGCGTAGCGCTTGTTGACGAAGCAATGCAGCGCGTCACCCTGCGGCAATTGCAGGTCGGCGAACTCACGCTCGACGCCGTAGAGGTTGTCACGCACCTGGCCGTGCCCGGTGCGCTGGGCAACGCGTGAGCGTGCGCCATCGGCTCCGACCAGATAGGCGCAGCGGCCTGCCCCATCTACCTGCCAGCCGTCATCACTGCGATTGGCGTCGGTGAAAGACCGTTGCAGGCGCAGGTCGACACCATTCGCGCGCAGCTCGCTGGCCAGCCAGCGCATCAGGTTCGGCGTATCGGTGGTGAGGAAGTAATAGCCCGATGCGGCCAGCAATACGCTGCGCAGGTTGGGCGAATACAGGCGCACGTTCGCGACCCGCAGCACGAGATGCTCGGGCATACGCCCCAGCCAGGTCTGCTCCATCGCTTCCTTCACCACGATGCCGGTGGTGTGCAGGCGCTCGCCGGGGTCAGCCTTGCGTTCCAGCACGCAGACGCGCAGGCCGTATTGGGCAGCGGCCAATGCACAGGCGGCACCGGCGAAGCTGGCGCCGACGATGACGACGTCGTGATCGTAGGCGGAGGGAGTGTGAGGCATTGCTGCATCGTCTTGGAGGAACGGAGATGCAGCTTCGAACGGTAGCGTGGCGGGGTGATGGTGTGGCGGTGAAGCGGGGATGAAGCGTGGAACACGCAAACGAAAAACGCCCCCTTACGGGAGCGTTTTTCTTGAATCTGGAGCGGGAAACGAGTCATGCACTAGAGCGCTAAGTCTCTGTTTCCCAATCACTTTCTCCACTGTGGTGATCAGCGAAGAACTCAATTATAGCCTTGTTTTTCGCCCTCGGCAACAAAGTTCATCCAACCACTTCCACCAGCGTCCAAGGATGATCCATCCACCCGTCGTTACGCCTGATGCGTCCAGCTGCTGAGCGGGTTCGCTATCGAACTCCAACTTGCGACGATCATGACTTGCGCTCGCTCCGCAGGCAGCGCGGGGTGGTGTCGCGTGGACTACCTGGCACCTGGACGGCTGTAGGACACAACCGCCGGCATCGGAACACCGCAAGTACTCATCTTTACATCGCTGCGGCTAACTTCGCCGGAGCGCAACGCGGCGCCAGTGTAGTGGCAGCCAGCCTCAACGAAGGCGTGCAGCAATCCGGTTCATCTGCTCGATCTCCGCGCGCTGGCCATCGGAAATCGCTTGGCATAGGTTGACGAGTTCCGGATCTGAGAGCTGCGCCTCGCGGCACATGAGGATCGCTCCCGAATGGTGCGGGACCATAGACGCGATGAACTGTCGATCGCCGATTCCGGTTTGAGCACGGGTAGCGGCAAAAGAACCGAGTGTGAGAACGGCAAACAAGCCGTACAGCACGAGATTGAGCCGCCGGTTTGGAAACATGCCGGGCATTGTCGCTAGCATGAAGATGCCCATTGGCGCCCACATAGTGACCGCCATGTAGAGCATGTTGAGATTGTTTCTGAAGTCCCTGGCGCCGTCGATCATGCTGAACATTACGAAGTACATGACGACGAGGCCCAACACCATGTTCACCCAGAACTTGGCGTATGGTCGGCCGTGCTTACCCATCTGACCGGATGTGTGATGTTGATGTTCATGGGAATGTTCAGCCATCTCCGTCTCCTATGTGCTGGGGCAACCTGGCAGGGTCACTGGTACTGCGGCAGATACTTTGTCGATATATCAGCATGTGGAGCGATGCATCACTAACCGCTGATTTCCAGTCCCCAACTGGACGTAGGGGCGTCGAACGCTTCAACTCGCTGGTCTTGAACCGTCTGGATATCAGACCATACCAAATCGGTCTTGATGGGCTTTGCGCCACCTATGACGCTGGTACCGTGAGCGCCAATATCGAGCTTGCGTCCTCATCGCTCGATGGGCCGGCAACTGATCGATTCTTGCATATCAAGCAAGACAAGGCCACCTGCGGCGGACGCCAATGGCCTCCTCCGCCTTCGCTTAGGGCATCGCCTCAAGCGTCCGTCGCAGGCCATAACGACACAACAGCCCTTGGGCAAGAAAGGAGCCGGTGATGTAGCGCACCCGAAAGGAGACGAAGACATGCACAAGGACATTTCAACATCAAAGGTGTTCTATCGTCCCATCGAGGCGGCCATCCGATGGGCTGGGTTGCTGCGGTATCTCCCGATGATCCTGGCCACGATCGCGTCACCGCGTGTCCTGCCTCGGTCGCTGAACTGCCCTCGATGGAATGAGTGCCGGCTGCACTCGGAACGTATCTATGACGGCATCCTCAACGGAGAGCTGCCCTACGGCAAGAACGGGATCACGCTCAATGATCCGAACCTGCTCAATTCTCTGGATCTGACTGTTCGCCATGTCGATCTAAAACGCTGGATGCGCACCCACTATCCCGAGCACCGGCCAGGATTTCTGTTCAGCCGTGGCGAACGCATGGCGCATCCTTTCATCACCATGGAAACAGGACAGGCGATCCTCGTGGAGCGGCTGGCCCTTCAGGCCGCGCTTGAACAAGCCCGACGTGAGATGCGAGAACTGCAGGAGCAGCACGACACGCTACTCAAGCAATCCTCGGTGCTGTTGGCATCCAAGCAATGCGAGATCAGCGAACGGGCGGAAACGACCTATCTCAACATCATTGGAGGGATGTTGACGCTGATGCTGAGCCAGTCGCCTTCAGGCGTGCCCTATTCCAGCTTCAAAACGCAGGAGGCCCTTGTCTCTGCATTGGTCGCCCACTACGGCGGCACCATGGGCATCACTGAGCGCACCTTAAACGGAAAGTTCGCCAACGCTAAGAGGTACGTTCGTAGCGCAAGCGCATGAGGTTATCCAGCTTGTATGTGCAATCGCGGAGATTGCATTTGCAATGTCTTTCCGCAGCCAGGTCTATTGAATAGAGGTCACGCCAACAAACGCCACCGAGCGTTCAGGAGTGACCGCCATGTCGCAGACCCCTGTACTCCCGCCGAACGAGCGCCGCATCCTGCGGCTCGATGAAGTCGAAGCGAAGTCCGGCTTCAAACGCGCCCACATCTACAACCTGATGAAGAAGCGCCAGTTCCCTCAGGCGCTGCGCCTGGGCGTGCGCGCTGTCGGCTGGGATTCGATCGAAATCGACCAGTGGATCGCCGAGCGCCTCAACCACCGGACCTGACCCGCTCTCCCGCGGACTTCCCATTCCCAGCCGGAGAGCGCCATGCAGGTCGTGTCCATCATTTCAACGAAGGGCGGCGTCGGCAAGACCACGACGGCCGCCAACCTGGGCGGGCTCGCCGCGGACGCGGGCCTGCGCGTGCTGCTGCTCGATCTCGACGTGCAGCCCACCTTGTCCTCCTACTACGAACTGACCCAGCGCGCGCCGGGCGGCATCTATGAGCTGTTGGCCTTCAACGAGCGCGACCTTGGCCAGCTCGTGTCCCGCACGATCATCGCGGGCCTGGACCTGGTGCTGTCCGACGACCACCGGGGCGAGCTGAACACGTTGTTGCTGCATGCGCCGGATGGCCGCCTGCGGTTGCGGCATCTGCTGCCAGCACTTGCTCCCCTCTACGACCTGGTGCTGATCGACACCCAGGGCGCGCGTTCCGTGCTGCTGGAGATGGCGGTGCTCGCCTCCGATCTCGCGCTGTCGCCCGTCACGCCGGAGATCCTCGCGGCACGCGAGCTGCGGCGCGGCACCATGCAGTTGCTCGAAGACATTGCGCCGTACCGGCACCTGGGCATCGAACCGCCGCCGCTGCACTTGCTCATCAACCGCGTCCACCCGGTGTCCGCCAACGCACGGCTGATCCAGCAGGCCTTGCGCGACCTGTTCCAGGACAGCGCCGGCATCCGCGTGCTCGCCACCGACGTGCCGGCCATAGAAGCGTATCCACGTGCCGCAACGCGCGGCCTGCCGGTGCATCGGGTCGAGCACCGCCAGCCGCCCGGCAGAGTCGCCCCTGCCGCGCTCGACACGATGCGCGCGCTCGCCAGCGAGTTGTTCCCGCAATGGCAGGACCGACTGGCTCAAGTATCCGGCCGCCCGCAGCGACCTCTTGATCCTGGGAGGCCCCATGGCGAACGCACATGAGCTGGCCCGCGGCCACAAGCGGCTGCGCGCCCTGATCGAGTTCGCGGTCGGTGAGGGCTGGCACGTCAAGCGCACGCCGGGCGGGCACCTCAAGTTCACCAAGGCCGGCTGCGCGGCGATCTACACGAGTTCGACAGCGAGTGACCACCGGGCCGAATTGAACGCCCGTGCGCAGATCCGCCGCGCCGAGCGAGAGGCCCGCATGGCGCCGGCCGGCGGTCGTGGGGACTGCGAGGGGTGCGGCCATGGCTGACATGACCTCGCAGGACATGGCAGGCAAGCTGCTCGCGGCCGGCTTCGAGCGCAGCGGCCCAGCGGCTACGGCCTTGAGCGACCCGATCGCGGACACGCCCATGGTCGTGACGCTGGACCAGTTGCGGCCCTACGACCATGACCCGCGCATGAAGCGCAACCCGGCTTACGAGGAAATCAAGGCATCCATCCGCGAGCGCGGCCTGGACGCGGCGCCGGCCATCACGCGCAGGCCCGGCGAGGACCACTACATCATCCGCAACGGCGGCAACACGCGACTGGCGATCCTGCGCGAACTCTGGTCGGAGACCAAGGAAGAACGCTTCTTCCGCATATCGTGCCTGTTCCGACCATGGCCGGAGCGCGGTGAAATCGTCGCGCTGACCGGGCATCTTGCCGAGAACGAACTGCGCGGCGGCCTCACGTTCATCGAGCGCGCGCTCGGCGTCGAGAAAGCACGGGAGTTCTACGAGCAGGAGAGCGGCGCCGCCCTGAGCCAGTCGGAACTGGCCCGCCGCCTGGCGGCCGATGGCTTCCCCGTCCAGCGGTCGCACATCACCCGCATGGCCGACGCGGTGCGCTACCTGCTGCCCGCCATTCCCACTGTGCTCTATGGCGGCCTGGGGCGCCACCAGGTCGAGCGGCTGTCGGTCATGCGCACGGCCTGCAAACGCACCTGGGAGCACTACGCCAAGGACCGTTCGCTGCCGCTGGACTTCGACAGTTTCTTTCAGGAGGTGCTGGCGCAGTTCGACACGCAGGGCGACGAGTTCGCGCCGCAGCGCGTGCAAGACGAGCTGATCGGCCAGATGTCCGAGCTGCTGGGCATCGGCTACGACGTGCTGGCGCTGGACCTGACCGAATCGGAAAGCCGCCACCGGGCGCTGGTCAGTGACCCGACGCCACCTGCGGCGCAGCCGGCGTTGCCTTCGCCCACCGCCGGCACGCCGACTCCGCCGGGCGCAGCATCGTCCATCGCCACGCCTGCAGCGGCGGCCGGTCCTCCACCCGCCAGCCCTCCGGCGTCCGAGCCCACCTTGCGCCACGACGACACGGCGGTTGGCGAAGCGGCCACGGGAAGCCAGCCGGCCGCACCGGGCGATCTGCTTCGCGAGCACATCGTCTCGCCAGCACCGACGACAGAACGGCTCCAATCGATCCAGCGCATGGTCGCCGACCAGTTGGGCGATGCGCTGCCGCCCGACTTCTCGGCGAGCGTGCTGCAGTCCATCCCGGTGCAACTCGGCGGACTCTATCCGATCTCCGACGTCTGGTACATCGACGCCGGCCTGGACACGCCCGATCGGCTGCGCATCCACATCGCGCAGTTCGCGCGCGAGATCGCCGGGGAGGCAGGCCTGGACGAGTGCATCGAGGATCGCGCCGATGGCATCGGGTTTGCGTGCCGCGCCCGCGGCCAAGCCCCGTCGCCGCTCGGCCGCGCGGTGCTGACGCTGCTCACTTCCCTGACGGGTCAGCCCGTCGCCGAAGCGGGCCTGGACGGCGCGCAGCTCGCCGCCGACCTGCCGACCCTGTTGCACGGCCAGAGCCAAGGCCATGGCAGCGGCGCAAGGCGCTTGAGCGACACGGCGTTGGTCAAGCTCTTTCGGCTGCTGCGCCTCGCCCGGCGTCTGCTGGACCTGGAAGCCGGCACCACGGCGCCCGGGACGTGAGCGAGGGAGGCCGCATGTCCACATCGCATCCGCTCAACCAGGCCGTGATTGCCCAGGCGCTGTATGACCTTCGCAACGGCCAACTGCGCCGCTGCAAGGCCATGGGCTTCGGCGAGGCCGAGCTGGATGCGCTCAAGCACCCCGCGCTGATCAGCGTGCTGGCCAACGCCAGCGTCTCGTGGTGCTCGGTCACGGTCAACCGCGAAGTGCTGCAGCGCCTGCTCAACCAGGCACAGGACGTGGAGAAGGAAATCGCCACGGTCGATCGCATGCTGCGGCTGGGGGCCAGCACGGAGATGGTCAGCCGCTTCTATGGCCTGACCCATCAGGAAGTCGCCCTGCGGCGGGAGATCCTCGGCCTGCCCAAGCGCAAGGGGCGCCACCCCGTCCTGGACGAGACCCAGGACACCGAACTGTGGCGGCAATGGAAAGCCGTGACCAGCAGCAGGAACGTCGATCTGGAGGACGAGACCTCGATTCTCGATGCGGCCATGGACCTGGCCGAGGGCATGTCGCTGCCGCTCTCGGTGGTCTGGGCCGCGATCAGGAACTGGGTCGATCAGGGATTGGGCTAGGCCATGGCCGTGGACGACACCGCCCCACGAGCCCAGCGCCCTGGCCCCATCGCACTCGCCGACCTGTTCGACGCTGCGCTGAAGGACCTCGCGCCCAAGTCCAGCTCTGGCGCTCCCGCGTCCCTGCCTGCTCCAACGCCCACGCCTCCTACGTCCGGCGACGCCTTCCTGTTCAGTGGCAATCGGCACGGGAGCGTGCCGCGGCGGCTGTTCCTCGACCGCCGCCTGACACCGCTGGAGCGCAACGCCTGGCAGGTGTTCCGATTGATGCTCAACGACGATGGCGTCACGGCATTTCCCACCTATGAGCAGTTGCGCCCCTGGCTGGCGTCGATGCCCTGCGCAGGCCAGGCCTCCCATGAGACCGTGGCGCGGGCGCTGACGCTGCTGCGCCTGACGCGCTGGCTGAGCCTCGTGCGACGACGGCGCGACCCCAAGACCGGTCGCATCCTCGGCAACCTCTACGTCCTGCACGACGAACCGCTGACGCCGTTCGAGGCGATGCAACTCGACGCCGACTACCTGGCCCTGGTCAGCCAGTCGCTGGGGCATTCGGCCAAGGCCGTCCAGGTGGTGGGACTCAACACCCTCCAGGAGATCGCGGACGACCCGATGCTGTCCGGACGCACCTTGCCGTCGCGGCTGCAAGTGCTCGCCGAGCGCCTGGCCGACCAGGGCATCACCGCCTCCGAAAGTTATCCACAGGAGGATGCGGTCCACGATTCCGAAGAAGGGCCCGCGAGCCTTCTTCGGAATGGCGATCGCCCATCTTCGGAATCCGAAGCAGGGCCGAAACCCGCGCCAGACGGCGCTCTTCGGAATTCGAAGCAGGACCGTACAGTACGTAGTAGTCGTATTGATGAAGTACGTACTACCGCGCAGGCGCGTGCGCTGGGCGACCTGCAATGGCCCAAGCGCTTCGCGGAACTGAAGGCGGAACAGCAGGCCGGAGCCAAGATGGCGTTGCAGCAGGTGGACGCTGCCCTGCGGCAGGCCGTGCTGGACGAATGGGCCGCACGGTGCGGCAAGCATGGCATCCGCAACCCCGCCGGTTATCTGTTCGGCATCATCCAGCGCGCCATGCGCGGCGAGTTCAATGCCTGGGCCAAGCAGACCGGCCCGGCACCGCCAACACCATCGGCGGCGCGAGCGCCACCAACCGAGCCGCCGCGCAACGTCGTGCCGCCCGAGGTGGCCCGGCAGCACATCGAGCGCCTGCGCGATCTGCTGCGCAAATCCTGAGCACAGGGCTTGTCAAAGCCGTGAAGTAGATCTCCATGGCGGTCGGCAGAAACGGTCCCCTGGGGACGGCTGTGCGGTGAAGCGCCGGGCGACGGCGCGACATGCTGCGCAAAACCTGAGTAGAGCGCATGCAAGACCATGAAGCAGACCTCCATGGCGCTCAACGGAACGGTCCCCTGGGGACGGCTGCGCGGCGAAGGATCGTGTCGAACGGCAGCGCGACGTGCGGTGCAGCACGCATACCGTCAACAACCGAGGACGGGAACGCCGATGTGAGTGCCCATCTGCGGAGCGGTCCCCAGGGGACCGTTGCGCGCTGCGCCGCCAGCGCGCACAGAACCGGGGGTCGGCTCATTTCGGTTTGTTGACTGACTGCCTTCCGCTGCATGCGGATGCTGGCGGCTCCCTGTCCACCAGCGAGCGATCACCATGGCAACCAGCAACGAACCATTGCAACTCAACCTCGGCTCCCTGCGCAGCGCGATGTCGCTGACGCTGCACACCCACCACGCCTCGCGCATCTGGCATGGCCGCGCCGCCGCCGAGGGGCGACCGGGCATCGTCGGCCTGAACGGCTACATCGCCGTCATGAACAAGATGAAGCGCGGCTCGGAGCAGGACGACCCATACAGCGACTGGTGGATGCTTCGCATCGAAGACAAGCTCGACCAGACCAGGACCACGCTGCAGACGCTGCGCGACCAGGTGGACCAGGCCCTGGCCGGCGTGCCCGCCGCGTTGACCCTGGGCGAGAACCTCAACGTGCAGCCCGTCAAGCTTCCGCTGTTCGTCAATGCGCAGTTGGGCTTTGCCGCCGTCTATCTCCTGGCCGACTACGACGACATCGCGCGCAAGCTGATCCTCGCCCACCACACCGCGCTGATCGATCGCTCGACGTTGGAGCGCTGGCTCAACGAAGGTGCCCACGCGCTGCGCAGCCTGTTCAGCCTGGCCCAGCAATACCGCTACTCGGGCTGCACCCGCGACGACTTCGCGGCCAAGAACGCCGCAGCTCGGGCAGCATTGGAGAAGTTCGGCGAACTGCCGCAGGACGTGCTCGAAGGCATGCGCCGCTCGAAGTTTGCGCCGCCCGTCGTGCGCCGCGGCCTGCAACAGCGCAGTGATAGCGCTGCCGCAGCCGCACCTCCCACCGACGAAGGCACTGCCGCCGATCCGGCCGAGGCCAGCACCGGCGAGGACGAACAGGCATGAGCGACCCGAACCGCGAACCTCGCTACTTCCGTGGTCTGGAACAGCCAGCCTTCATGCGGCTGGAACACGCGGCCTCTCTAAAAGGCCTTTTAAAGCCTTTTAAAGGTAAAGGGGACTTCGAGGCCTGGGCCAGCCAGTGCTTCGCCATGCGCGACGAGTTGATTGCCCTGGCGCAGCGACAGGTGCTGCCACAGGCGTGCGGGCATCCCTTCCACCTGCTTCCCGTCGAGCTGGCCCAGCAGACCACTGGCGCAGGCACGACCTTTCTTCGCTGGCGCAAGCACGATCGATCGGCCATGGGCGTGGCGTTGTGGCAGGAGCTGATGGCGAGCCCCAGCACGCCGGTCAACCTGCTGCACGACCTGCACGAGATCGAACTGCAGCGCGTCATGCTGAACATGCAGATCAGCCTGCTGCACACCCTGGGCAGGCAAGCACAGGAATGCGCCAGCAAGGCCGCGCAGGCGGACAACACCTACCTGCGCCGGCTCGCGTCCGTTCCTGCCGCAGTGCGCGATCGGTGATTGCGCCTGCCATCCGAGCACGCGCCCGAGCCCAACGAGGCACGGGTATTTCAACCACCACGGAGATTCCAACATGAGCACACAATTCATCGGCGAGGGCAACATCGGATCGCCTCCCGAGTACCGCGAATTCCCCAATGGCAACGACGATCCTCGCCGGTTGCTCCGGCTGAACGTGTACTTCGACAACCCCGTCCCCACCAAGGGCGGCGAGTTCGAGGACCGCGGCGGCTTCTGGGCGCCGGTGGAACTCTGGCACCACGACGCCGACCGCTGGCAGCAGCTCTACCAGAAGGGCATGCGGGTGCTGGTCGTCGGCCGCATGGAGCGCGACCCCTGGACGGACAACGAAGATCAGCCGCGTGAGACTTGGCAGGTCAACGCGCGCAGTGTCGGCATCCTGCCGTACCGCATCGAGTCTGTGGCCCTCAGCCCGAAGCCACAGGAGGCAGAGCCGAAGCCCCAGGCCACCCAGGAATCGACGGCGCCGAAAGAGACCAAGCGCAGGAAGTGATCGGGCATGGAGGGCGGCTGCCGCAGTGCTTCGCCGCCCTCCATGCGCTGCGAATTATCCCCAGGGGATAGCTCCACCAACGTCCACCGAGTTCCACGCGCGCTCCCGGAAATCGCGGCTCTCGGCCCGCACACTTCCGGCCACGCACCTTCCCCGCACTCGCCATTTCATCGGCGTGAAAGCGGTCGCTGCCGCATGCGGCTTGTTTGCTGCTGCCAGGGGCTGCGCTCGGCATCCTCGATCCCAGCAACTCCATGAACAACAGGAATCGGGATGGACGGATATGCGGCTGTTCTTGTGCGAGAAGCCCTCCCAGGGCAAAGACATTGGCCGGATTCTCGGCGCCACGCAGCGCGGTGAAGGCTGCCTCAACGGTTCCGGCGTCACGGTCACCTGGTGCATCGGCCATCTCGTGGAGGCGGCGCCGCCCGAGGCCTACGACGAGCAGCTCAAACGATGGTCCGTTGAGCAGTTGCCCATCATTCCCCAGCACTGGCGGGTCGAGGTCAAACCGAAGACCGCCACGCAATTCAAGGTCGTCAAGGCGCTCTTGGCGAAGGCGACTCACCTGGTTATCGCCACCGATGCCGACCGCGAGGGCGAATTGATCGCCCGCGAGATCGTGGAGCTTTGCGGCTACCGCGGCCCCATCGAACGCCTGTGGCTGTCGGCGCTCAACGATGCGTCCATTCGGGCGGCACTGGGCAAGCTGCGGCCTTCGGCCGAGACGCTTTCGATGTACCACTCGGCGCTGGCGCGCTCCCGTGCGGATTGGCTCGTGGGCATGAACCTGAGCCGGCTGTTCACGGTGCTGGGGCGACAGGCGGGTTACGACGGCGTGCTGTCGGTCGGCCGCGTACAGACCCCGACGCTCAAGCTCGTTGTGGACCGCGACCGCGAGATCGCGCGCTTCGTGTCCGTACCATACTGGGCCATCGCCGTGTCCCTGTTCGCAGGCGGTTCGACTTTCGCCGCGCAATGGGTTCCACCCGATGCGTGCACCGACGACGCAGGCCGCTGCCTGCGGCAGCCGGTCGCACAGCAGACCATGCAGCAGATCCGCGCTGCGGGCAGTGCCCACGTCGTGTCGGTGGAGACTGAGCGTGTCCGCGAAGGCCCGCCGCTGCCGTTCGACCTGGGCACCTTGCAGGAAGTGTGTTCCAAGCAGCTTGGGCTGGACGTGCAGGAAACCTTGGAGATTGCCCAAGCCCTGTACGAGACGCACAAGGCCACGACGTACCCCCGCTCGGACTCCGGCTACCTGCCCGAGAGCATGTTTGCCGAAGTGCCCACCGTTCTCGACAGCCTGCTCAAGACCGATCCCTCGCTGCGCTCGATCATGGGCCAGCTCGACCGCTCGCAGCGCTCGCGCGCCTGGAACGATGGCAAGGTCACGGCGCACCACGGCATCATCCCGACGCTCGAACCGGCGAAGCTCTCCGCCATGAGCGAGAAGGAACTGGCCGTGTACAGGCTCATCCGGTCGCATTACCTGGCGCAGTTCCTCCCTCACCACGAGTTCGACCGCACTGTGGCCAAGTTTTCGTGCGGGGGGCAGAACCTGGCGGCCACGGGCAAGCAGGTTGTCATCCCGGGTTGGCGCCAGGTGCTCGCCGAGCCGCAGGCCGAAGACGGTGATGGCGAGGGCGATACTGCGGTCCGCGCCCAGGTGCTGCCCGCGCTGCCGAAACTGTATGAGGGCCTGGCATGCCAGGTGGCCGACGTCGATCTCAAGGCACTCAAGACGCTGCCGCCCAAACCGTACACGCAAGGCGAGTTGGTCAAGTCCATGAAAGGCGTCGCCAAGCTGGTGTCCGATCCCCGCCTGAAGCAGAAGCTCAAGGATACGGTTGGCATCGGCACCGAAGCGACGCGGGCCAACATCATCGGCGGCCTGATCGCTCGCGGCTACCTCGTGAAGAAGGGGCGCGCCATCCGCGCCTCGGATGCGGCTTTCACTTTGATCGATGCCGTGCCTGCGGCGATTGCCGACCCTGGCACCACCGCCGTCTGGGAACAGGCGCTCGACATGATCGAGGCCGGACAGCTCACCCTGGACGTGTTCATCGGCAAGCAGGCCGCGTGGATTTCGCAGTTGATTGCGCAGTACGGCAGCGCCTCCCTGTCCATCAAGGTTCCCCAAGGGCCGGCATGCCCGCAGTGCGGCGCACCCACGCGCCAGCGCAGCGGCAAGAGCGGCCCGTTCTGGTCGTGCAGCCGCTACCCGGACTGCAAAGGCACGCTGCCAGTCGAATCCGGCAGCTCCAAGCGCGGCGCCTCGCGCCCGCGCCGTAGCGGCCGCAAAGGCTCCTGACCGCCCCCGTTCCCCGTGAGCCGTGCCCGCCTTCGGCGGCGTGGCCCCTGTCCCGCACTCCGCCGCATGCCCTGCGGGACGCCCAGCGCGCAACGCCTTCTTGATCCGTGTGCGCGTCCCGCCCAGCCGTCCCCGGCCGCGGGACCTGAAGGTAGCTTCTCTGCGAGCCGCACCACGCGCGTTCTGTTGATCTGCGTTTCTTCCGCCCTCTGCGAAGGGTCTCCCGGTGGCTTGCCAGGCTGCACGAGCCACCGGGAGACCCTTCGTGGTCAGCGGTAATCGGTGCCGGTGCCCGCCGGTGCAAAAACGGGCTCCCTTTGTGCGCGGATGTGCGCCAGACGATGCCGGCCCCAGCCACGACATGGGCCGGGTGTGATTGCTTGATGAGCAGACGGTTCTAGCGACGACCGGGCCTGCCAATCAGCCCACGGGTGGTTCCTCTTTTCTCCCGAGCCGAAGGCCGTTGGGCCTTCGGCGCCATTCTCCTGCCCATCAACGTCCCGGCCCGGCCATTGGCCTGGGCCACACGAACAGGAGAGACGACATGCACCCTCAACCTTGCGCACCGCTGCTGTACGGCAGACGGAGGTCGAGAACGGCATGCCCGCCTATCGCGCGGCCATCGCCAATGGTACGCTCGGCTGCAGCCGAGGCCGTAGCCCAAAGGCTGGACTACCTCTTTTGCAGAGGTAAACCTCGGGATGAACTGGGCGAAAACATGCCTTATGTGCCCGCCTTACGGCGAGCTGTTTCCGATGCTTCGCGCAGGATTTCCCGCCCCCCATTCGCTGCGATTGCGGCCACGATGACGCCCAGCACCAGATCCGGGATGTTCGACCCGAACCCCATCACCAGCACCCCGGACAGCACAATCGCACCATTGACGATGGAGTCGTTGCTGGTAAAGATCGCTGACGCCTTGAAGTTCACATCTTCCCCGCGATGGCGGCGCAGTAGTCTGAGGCACACTAGGTTCAAAGCCGCGTTCAGCGCGGCCATGGCCATCATGGCTGGGCCGACAGGCTCTTCCCCTCCAGCGAAGCGGCGTAGGACTTCCAACAGCAGCAGCGCGGCCAGGCCGATTAGCAAGAAACCCGACAAGCGGGCCGCGCCCACCTTGACCGTTGCCGCACGACCGACGGCATACAGGCTAACCGCATAGACCGACGCATCGGCGAGGTTGTCCAACCCGGCGCCCATCAGCGCCGTAGAGCCAGCCCAGATGCCAAGGGCAATGCCGGCGGCGGACTGCGTCAGGTTGATCAGCAACACAGTCAGAAGAATCTTTCGGTCCTTCGCATCGCTCGCATCTAGGCGGCCCAACTCGTCGTTTTCGTGATTTCTGTGGTTTTCAGCCATGCATTGTTCCTTCCAAATCGATGGATGCTGAAGCCTGTAGCGGCTGGAGAGTCAAGGCGCAGATGCAACGAACTTGCCACAGGGTCTTCCCGGACGCCCTTGACTCTACCGTAGCTAGAAGGTTTTCCAATCCAGTCAGAGCTTTAGGACAGAACAGATGAGCACCAATGCGCCCCCTTCATTGCGACTGTCATCCGGTATGGCTGCTATCCACTGATCCGTGGCGCCACTGCGGTTGTGCTCTTCGGCGAGCTCGCGACCGGCCGGCCGTCTTTTCCGACGGAGCTACTCACAGTGATCGTCGCGCTCGCTTGTGCCGCCTTGCTAGAGGGCGGGCGGCCTTTCCACTCCCCGTTGAGCCAGTAGCGGCGTTCCAAGCTGTGGTTGGCCGTCGGCGCATGGCTCGGCTTCTTGGTCGTGCATCTGGCCTTCCAGCACTCCAATCTGGGATACCGGGTCGGGCCGTTGGGATTGTTGATCGGGGTGGCTGAAGCCCATCGCTGGCATCACAAGCGTGAGCACGAAGACGCCCAAGTCAACTACGGCGATTTCTGGATGCCCGGGGGCCACTTGTTCAGCGCTTTCCGGTCGCAAAAGCACACGCTGGGCGCCAAAGAGTGACACTCAAGAAAGATGGACTTTCCAATGGACTACGGCCCGCAGCTTGTCTATCCCTTCCGGAGCCGGCCAGCAGCGGCAAACGCTTGCGCTGCTGGCTATACGATCTTGCCCACGTCGCATTCTTGCGCGAGTCGGGCCTTGCGGCTTCTTGCGAAGCGATCGCGAGTTGCGTGGCGTGCCCATGAGTCGGGCCGCGTCGTGGCGCACTGCTACCTTGGCCTGCACCTGCACCTGCGCAGCCACGCCGCGATGCTCGGTCTGGCCTGGAGAACCCGTAAGGTGGCGGAGATTGCGGCGCGCAGGTCGTCCGGCTCGCGCTGGCTCCTGTGGGCCACGCCCTCGGTCGCACGCCGTCTCAAAACGTCAGAATCGCGCGCTTTCGCATGATGGAGCGCGGCACGTGGCTCTCAGAACTGGACCCGATCACTTCCAGCACCGATGACACGCTCGAGCTTCAGGCGGGCTCGGCCAAGCTGTTGAGAATGCCGCACTCGCGCGAGGTTCGGGCGCTATCGCAGGAGCGTCGCAGATCCATTAACTCGCGCTCCAAGGCGCGCAATTCCTTCATCTTGGTCCGCACTTGCGCGATATGAGCGTCGACCAGCGCGTTCACCTCGCCGCAGCCCAACTCTGGCCGATCCCGTAAGTTCAGCAGTTGACGGATCTCATCCAGCGTCATGTCCTTCGCCCGGCAGCGGCGGATGAACAGCAAGCGCTGCAAATGGACTTCGTCATAGAGCCTGAAGTTGCCCTCGCTACGTGCAGGCTCGGGCAGCAAGCCTTCTGACTCGTAAAAGCGCACGGTCTGCACCAAGCAATCTGCCTTCTTGCCCAGTTCACCGATCCGCATCATGGTTGCTTCCTATAAAAAACTTGACTCTATATCTACTAGAGGTTTTCTAATGATGGCATCCGGGGAAAACCTTGTCAATGAAGAGCGATCTATGAACAAAGAACCTTCCAGCCCATGCGCCTGCTCCGGCGGCAATGGCCAACAGACGGCGTGCGCCAGTGAGCAGGCCAGCACTGAAACCACCGTTTTCCACGTGAGCAACATGGATTGCCGCAATGAGGAAGCACTGGTGCGGCGAACGCTGGAGGGCATGCCCGGTGTCGAGCGGCTCCTGTTCGATCTTCCGCAGCGTTTGTTGACCATTTCGCACCGCGAAGTCTCGGCCGATGCCTTGGAGCAAGCGCTGAATTCGGTGGGCATGAAGGCTCAGGCTGTCCGAGACGCCGCCGTGTCGACCACCTACCGCATCGAGAACATGGACTGCCCGAGCGAGGAGAAACTCATCCGCTCGCACCTCGGGGCAGTCGAGGGAATTCAGGACCTCGACTTCGACCTCGCTGAGCGCACCCTGTCGGTGAAACACCTCGCTCAGGCACGCGCGCAGATGGAGCAGGTCCTGGCCTCGATCGGCATGCGCGCCAAGGAGCAGACCTTCGGCCACACGGGGCCGATCGAAGCCGCGGCTGTGATCCCATCCTCGGCCCTGCAGCAGCAACCAACCGCTGCCGTTTCCGCGCCGCCGATCGGCGAGCGGGTGACGTACCGGATCGAGAACATGGATTGCCCGACGGAAGAAGCGCTGATCCGCGACCGGCTGGGCAAGCTGCCGGGTGTGACCGCGCTCGACTTCAATCTGATGCAGCGTGTGCTGGGAGTCCAGCACACGCTGGCGACCTCAGCGCCGATCGAGAAGGCGCTTGCTTCCATTGGAATGCAGGCTGCGCGGCAGGACATGCAGACAGCCACCACGGTACTTCGCATCGCGAAGATGGACTGTCCGACCGAGGAAAGTCTGATCCGCGGCAAGCTGCAAGGCATGCCGGGCGTGCAGGGAATGGATTTCAACCTGATGCAGCGCACGCTCACGGTTCGGCACACACCCGACGCGATCAAGCCGGCAGTCGAAGCCATCGAATCGCTGGGCATGGAAGCCGAGGTCCAGAGGACTGATGAGCCGCGCGATGCCCCGGTGGCCGCGCACAAGACCAATTGGTGGCCGATGGCGGTTTCGGGCGTTGCGGCGGTGGCCGCCGAAGGCGTGTACTGGGTCAACGACGGCAATCATTGGGCCGTGATCGTGCTGGCACTGGTTTCGATCTTCACCGGCGGCCTCAGCACCTACAAGAAGGGCTGGATCGCGCTGAAGAACCTCAACCTGAACATGAACGCCCTGATGGCCATCGCGGTCACCGGCGGCATGGCGATCGGCCACTGGCCGGAGGCCGCCATGGTCATGTTCCTGTTCGCGTTGGCGGAAGTGATCGAGGCGAAGTCGCTGGACCGCGCCCGCAACGCCATTCGGGGGCTGATGGACTTGGCGCCCGAGACCGCGACCGTGCGGCAGGCCGATGGCTCATGGACAGAGCTGCCGGCCAAGGAGGTCGCAAAGGGCGCGGTGGTCCGCGTGCGTCCTGGCGAGCGCATCGCACTGGACGGCCTGATCACCTCGGGTCGATCGGCCATCAACCAGGCGCCCATCACCGGCGAGAGCCTGCCCGTCGAGAAGGCCGAAGGTGACCAGGTCTTCGCCGGAACCATCAATGAGACCGGCTCTTTCGAATACAAGGTGACCGCAGGCGCCAGCGACTCGACGCTCGCGCGCATCATCCATGCCGTGGAGTCCGCGCAGGGCAGCCGTGCGCCCACGCAGCGCTTCGTCGACCAGTTCGCCCGCGTCTACACGCCGGCGGTGTTCGCGGTGTCCGTGCTGGTTGCCGTCGTGCCGCCGCTCGCCTTCGGCGGCGCATGGTTTGACTGGGTCTACAAGGCCCTGGTACTGCTGGTGATCGCCTGCCCCTGCGCTCTGGTCATCTCCACGCCGGTCACCATCGTCAGCGGCTTGGCCGCTGCCGCCCGACGCGGCATCCTGATCAAGGGTGGCGTCTACCTGGAGGGCGGGCGCAAGCTCAAGGCGTTGGCCCTGGACAAGACCGGCACACTCACACATGGCAAGCCCGAGCAGACCGACTTCGTGCCGCTGATCGGCGAGGCGCAGGAAGTTGCCGCCTGGGCCGCAAGCCTCGCGGCACGCTCGGACCATCCTGTGTCTCAGGCCATCGCCCGCAAGGCGAACCGTGACGGCATCGCGCTGCACGAGGTCGACGACTTCGCGGCGCTGCCTGGCCGCGGCGTGCGCGGCCGCGTCGCCGGGCGCATGTTGCACATGGGCAACCACAGGCTCGCCCAGGAGCTGGGCCTGAGCGAAGCGACGCTCCAGGCTCGGCTGGAGACCCTGGAGCGCCAAGGCAAGACAGCGATCCTGCTGATGGACGATGCGACCGTGCTCGGCATTTTTGCAGTGGCCGACACCGTGAAGGAAACCAGCCGTGAGGCGGTGGCCGACCTGCAGGCGCTGGGTGTGCGCACGCTGATGCTGACGGGGGACAACCAGCACACGGCCGCGGCCATCGCTGCCCAGGTCGGAATCTCTGAAGCCCGTGGTGACCAACTGCCCGAAGACAAGCTCAAGACCATCGAAAGCCTGGTCGGCGGCGAGGGCCAGGTGGGCATGGTGGGCGACGGCATCAACGATTCGCCCGCGCTCGCCCGTGCCGACATCGGCTTCGCCATGGGCGCGGCCGGCACCGACACCGCGATCGAAACAGCCGACGTCGCCCTGATGGACGACGACCTGCGCAAGATCCCCGCCTTCATCCGGCTGTCGCGTAGCACTGCGGCGATCCTCACGCAGAACATCGTTCTGGCCCTTGGCATCAAGGCGGTGTTCCTTGCGTTGACGTTCACAGGGCATGCCACCATGTGGATGGCTGTGTTCGCTGACATGGGGGCAAGTCTTTTGGTTGTCGTCAATGGGCTGCGCCTCCTGAAGTTCAAGGCGGCATGAACAATGGATGAACCATCTCTTCGCAAGACGCAGTGGTACTCACTCGCGATCGTTATATTCGCCGGCGATCAGGCAGCTAAGAGCTACATTGACGCGACAACTCCCTTGGGTTGGTCGCACGAGGTGGCGTCATTCTTCAACCTAGTTCACGCTCTCAATCCCGGCGCGGCGTTCAGCTTCCTTGCTGGCGCGGGCGGCTGGCAGCGGTGGTTTTTTCTGGCGATCGCGTTCGCAATATCGGCATGGCTCGCATGGCTGCTCTCCCGGCCGCTGCGCAAAACGGAAGGCCTTTCGTACAGCCTCATTCTGGGCGGCGCATTGGGCAACGCGTTCGACCGCGCCACGCGCGGGCACGTTATCGACTACATCGACTTTCACCTGCACGGCTGGCACTGGCCCGCCTTCAACATCGCTGACATGGCCATCGTGGGCGGGGCGATCGCGCTGGTGGCCCAGTCGTTCATGAGCGTGGAGAACCCGGCCGCCACAAAGGAGTCCCAGTGACATTGGGACGATCCGGAAATTCGCAATGCACACGGTGCAGGACACCAATCTGAAGAGAACGGCCCCCAGCATGAGCGGCCGCGGCTTGGCCCTCATGCTAGCGCCCACCGCCGCTTTTGCTGCAACGCCCTGTTGCGATGGCGGCGATTGCTGCAACGACGTCGCAATGCCTTGCTGTGAATAAACAGCACGCAAGCCAGTTGACCTGGCAATTATGAAAGTCCATCACGGCGATGCTGGCCTTTTTCGTTCCAATGAGCCGTCACGGAGAGGTGATGATGAAGCTATGCCGGGATCCTGCAAGCTTTAGGACGGTCTTCTTTACCGCATAGCGATATGCTGATGTCACCCGTTCGCCTCGCCTGGCAAGTACAAGTAGTTCGTCGCGGTTTTCTGGCCGTGTCCGCCCGCTTCGCTGGCCCTTTTGCCCCAAACAAGCGCAATCATGCCTGCGTTACCACCAAAGTTCGCCCCCGCCAGTTGCTGTTCCTAAAGGGCATCAAGCTCAACGCCATCGCCGACCGGCCAGCGTATTTCGCATCGCTGCGTGCCCGTCGGGGCCAGCCCATCGTCATCCTCGCAGAGCTGGGACCGGACGAGGCATTCGCCCTGTGGAAGCAGCATGTACTGGGCGACAGGCCTCGCTGACCCAGTTTCGCCTCATCCTCCTGACAGCCCCGCACTTATTGCGGGGCTTTCTTTT
>NZ_JAOCLC010000038.1:0-47248 GCF_029845105.1 Stenotrophomonas sp. GD03654
CCGCCCGGCCAAGCAAGGCTTCTGCTCTCAAAACGTCCAGCCACGAGGGGCTCAGCCGTTCGCGGCCAACTCAACATCCAGCGCGCGCAGGCGATCCACGGTGCCGACATCGGTCCAGCGTCCGCGATGGTGCTGCCCCGTCATCAACCCTTGCGACATGAAATGCTTCTGCAGCGGCACCACCGAGAACTTCGGCGGCAGCCGCTCGCTGCCCGGGGCATCGCCGATCACCGTGCGCCAGTCGGCCACGATCGAAGGGCGATACACACCGATGCCGGCATAGGTCAGGCACGGCCCTGCGCGGTCGTGGTGCAGCAGGCCCTGGGCATCCAGGCGGTAGTCACCATTTGGGTGCTGAGCCGGATTGTCGACCAGCACCAGATGGGCCTCGCCCTGCGGCTCGCGTGGCAGCGTGGCGAAATCGAAATCGGTCCAGATGTCGCCGTTCACCACCAGGAATGGGGCGTCGCCCAGCACCGGCAACGCGTTGAGGATGCCGCCGCCGGTTTCCAGCGGGGTCTGCCCTTCATACATGAAATGCAGGCGCAGGCCCCATTGGCTGCCATCACCCAGCGTCGCCGGGAACTGCTCGGCCAGCCATGCGGTGTTGACCACCACCTCGCGCACGCCGAGTGCGGCCAGGCGTTCCAGGTGCCAGACGATCAGCGGCTTGCCGGCCACTTCCAGCAGCGGCTTGGGCGTGTGCAGGGTCAGCGGGCGCATCCGCTCGCCGAGGCCAGCAGCAAAGATCAGTGCCTTCATCGGGCCACGCGCATCGGTGCGGCCAGGTCGGCCAGCGCTGGCTTGATGCGGTGCTCCAGCAGTTGCTGCAGCGGTGCCAGCTCGCGGTAGCGCGGCAGCACTTCATCCAGATAGGTGATGAAGCGCGGCGCGTCGTCGAGGTAATGGCCCTTGTTGTCGCGGTAGCGCAGGCGGCAGAACAGGCCAAGGATCTTCACGTGGCGCTGGATGCCCATCCAGTCGGCATCGCGCAGGAAGGTGGCGCGGTCGGGCACCGGCAGGCCGGCGTCGCGGGCACGCTCGTGGTACTGCGCCAGCCACTCGTCCACACGCTGCAGCGGCCAGCTAAGGAACGCGTCCTTGAACAGGCTCATCGCATCGTAGGCGATCGGGCCGCGCACCAGGTCCTGGAAATCCAGCACTGCGGGACCATTTTCGACCGGCATCAGATTGCGCGGCATGTAGTCGCGGTGGGTCATCAGCTGGGCCTGGCCCAGCGCGTTGTCCATCAAGCGGCGGTGTACCAGCTGCAGCCCCTCGATCTCGCCGCAGTCCAGCTCCAGGTTCAGGTGGCGCTGCAGGAACCATTCGTCGAACAGGCCGGCATCGCGCTGCAGCAGTGCTTCGCCGAACTGGCCGAAGTCGGCCGGCACCGGGATCGCCTGCAGACGCAGCAGCTGTTCGATCGAACGGCCGAACCATTCGTCAGCGTTGCGCTCATCGAGGATCTTCGCCAGGGTCGGGCCGCCGAGATCTTCCAGCAGCAGGAAACCGGCATCCAGATCCTGTGCCAGCAGCGCGGGCACACGCAGGCCGTTGTCGTGCAGCAGGCCGCGCATGCGCAGCCACGGCCGCGGATCTTCCAGTCCCGGCGGGGCATCCATCACGATGTGGCTGCCACCGGTGCTGGTGGTGCGCCAGTAGCTGCGCATGCCGGCATCGACCGAGGCGCGTTCGACCACCGCGCTGGCATCATCGAGCTGGGTACGGGCCCACTGCAGGCGCTGCGCGCTGCGCTGGGGGTCGGAGGCGGGTTCGGTCATGCAGGCATATCCGGGCGCGCCGGGCGCGCCTTCGTCGGGAACAGGAAGGGAAGGGGAGCGGGGTCAGCGGCGGCCGCTGAACAGGCGCAGGACGGCCAGCACGGCCACCGCACCCACTACCGCACCGAGGAAACCGGCCGGCTCACCGGGGGCGTACCAGCCCATGTACTGGCCGAACCAGCCTGCCACCAAGGCGCCAATGATGCCCAGCACGATGGTCAGCAGGCAGCCCATGCGGTTGTTGCCGGGCATGAAGAAACGCCCAAGCAGGCCAACGAAGAAGCCGACCAGGATGATGTAGAGCCAGCTGCTGCTGCCGAACAGACCATTCATGCGCGCGATTTCCACCAAGGGTGGACGCAGCCTAGCAAGGCCAGGCTGCGTCCGTCACGGTGTGCCGTAATCAGCAGCAGCCGTGGTCGCCGTGGCGAGTGCCACTGTCGGCAGCCACCGGCGAACCGCTGGTCTCGCCGCGCAGGCTGGCGGCGTAGTGTTCGCTGATCACCTTGGACACGCAGGCGGTGACCTTCTTGCCCATCGGGATGTGCAGGAACTCGTTCGGGCCGTGCGCATTGGAGTGCGGGCCGAGCACGCCGGTGATCATGAACTGGGCGCCCGGGAATTTCTCGCCGAGCATGCCCATGAACGGGATCGAGCCGCCTTCGCCCATGTACATCGCCGGCTTGCCGAAGAAGGCTTGGCTGGCGTCGTCGATGGCCTGGGTCAGCCATGGCGCCATGGCCGGAGCGTTCCAGCCGGTAGAGGCTTTTTCAAGGTCCAGGGTGACCTGCGCGCCGTTCGGCGGGTCGCGCAGCAGCGCTTCCTTCAGCAGCTCGCCGCAGGTCTTGCCATCGGCGGTCGGCGGCAGGCGCAGCGACAGCTTCACCGAGGTCTGCGGGCGCAGCACGTTGCCAGCTGATTCCAGCGCCGGCATGCCACCGACACCGGTGACCGACAGCGCCGGGCGCCAGGTGCGGTTGAGCACCAGCTCGGTCAGGTCCTCGTTCATCGGGCGCAGGCCGTCGACCATCGGGAACTTCTCGAAGATCTCGGTATCGACCACTTCTGCGGCGCGCTTGGCCTGTTCCTGGCGCTCGGCCGGGATCTCGACGTTCATGCCGTCGATCAGGATGCGGCCGGTCTCCTGGTCCTCGATGCGCGACAGCAGCTGGCGCAGCAGGCGGAAGCTGGATGGGATCACGCCGGAGGCATCGCCGGAATGCACGCCTTCGTTGAGCACCTTCACAGTGAAGTTGCCGCCGGTCAGGCCGCGCAGCGAGGTGGTGCACCACAACTGGTCGTAGTTGGCGCAGCCCGAATCCAGGCAGACCACCAGCGACGGCTTGCCGATGCGGTCGGCCAGGTGGTCGACGTAGGCCGGCAGGTCGTAGCTGCCCGACTCTTCACAGGCTTCGATCAGCACCACGCAGCGGGCGTGCGGCAGGCCCTGGGCCTGCAGCGCCAGCACCGCGGCCAGCGAGCCGAAGATGGCGTAGCCGTCGTCCGCACCGCCGCGGCCATACAGCTTGTCGCCGCGCAGGACCGGGGTCCACGGGCCGAGGTCGTCGTCCCAGCCGGTCATTTCCGGCTGCTTGTCCAGGTGGCCGTAGAGCAGGATGGTGTCGTCGCCGGTTTCGGCGCCGGTAGCCGGAATTTCCAGGAAGATCAGCGGGGTACGGCCTTCCAGGCGCACCACTTCAACCTTCAGGCCGGGCAGCTGCTGGGCCTTGGCCCAGTTCTCCATCAGCGTCACCGCCTGTTCCATGTAGCCGTTCTGCACCCAATTGGCGTCGAACATCGGCGACTTGTTGGGAATGCGGATGTAGTCGACCAACTGCGGGACGATTTCGCTGTCCCACTTGTCATTGACGAATTGGCCGAGCTTGGCGCTGTCCATCTGAAACTCCGGTTGCATGGGCTGATCCAGCCATTCTACGCCTGTGCCACGGGTAGGGTTTTTCCTACAGCACGTCGGGTATTTGGCTGGCTTTTAGAAATCCAGGAAACCGATAGGCTGTGTGCATGTGGTGACGGACACTGTTCCTGCCGACGGGATTGCCGGTCGGGACAGCCAGAATCACAAGGAGATACACGTCGTGCCTTGGAGTGTCGTGTTGAGGGCACTGGTGCTGGTCGTGTGGATCGCTGGGGCGCATGCCGCCGAACCGATCGACATCAACCGCGCCGATGCCCAGGCGCTGCAGCAGGGATTGACGATGGTCGGAGCCGCCAAGGCCGAGGCGATCGTCGAGCACCGGCGCAGACACGGCCCGTTTCATCGCGTCGAGGACCTGACGCAGGTGAAGGGGATAGGGAAAGCAATCGTCGAACGGAACCGACAGCGGATCACCGTAGGCAACAGGTTGTTGCCGGCGGATCCGGTACCCGGATCGGTACCGGTGCGGACCGTACCCAGGCGCTGACAGCAGGAATCGTCGGAACCGGCAGGAGGCTGGTTCACCGGTCACGGACAGGACGGCCGTGACCACCGACCGCCGCAGGATGCGGCACCAATCACCAGGATGGTGGCATCACAGACCTGTGGAAGGGGCTGAGATACAAACAGGACAGACGCGGCCGCGTGCAGGATGCAACGCTTCCCCCACAGCGCAGGATGCGAGGGGGCGGCAGCAGGCCGACAAGGACGTAACGATTGCCCGGTACGACACATGGCTGTGTCGCCGGGCAGTTTCATTTCCGGCGCCTGGTTTTGCCGCGGCCACCACGGGCCGATGGTGTACGGTGGCCGCTCCGCATGGAAAGGACACCCGCTGGATGCTCCCGCACCGCCCCACGACCCTGATGCTCGCCCTTGCACTGGCCCTGCCGCTGCTGGCCCACGCCGCTACGCCGACGTCGGCTGCCAAGCCTGCAGCTGCCGCAGCCAGCACCGCGGAAGTACGCGGACCGACCGACCTCAAGCCGGGCGAATACCTGTGGCATCCGGAAATCTCGCCGACCGGCCCGATCGTGCTGGTGGTCAGCCTCGATGAGCAGCGCGCCTACGTGTACCGCAACGGCATTGCCATCGGCCTGACCACGATCAGCTCGGGCAAGGCCGGGCACGAGACGCCGACCGGTGTATTCACCATCCTGCAGAAGGACAAGGACCACAAGTCCAACCTCTACAACAGCGCGCCGATGCCGTACATGCAGCGGCTGACCTGGGACGGCATCGCCCTGCATGGCGGCAGCCTGCCCGGGCATCCGGCCTCGCACGGCTGCGTGCGCCTGCCGCAGGCCTTCGCGCAGAAGTTGTTCAGTGAAACCCAGCGCGGCGATACGGTGGTCGTGGCAGATGCCAAGAGCTCGCCGATGACCCTGGCCTATCCGTCGGTGCTGGCGCCGGTCAACGCGCGTGGGCAGGCCTTGCCGGAGACCGAGGGCGGCGCGCCGGCGCAGGCGTGGTGGGATGACAGCGCGGCGCCGGCCGGGCAGGTCGGCATCCTGGTCAGCCTGCACGACCAGCGCCTCTACGTGCTGCGCGATGGCGTGATGATCGGCGAGTCGCCGCTGAAGGCCGACGCCCTGCCGGCGTTCCAGGGCACCACGCTGTTCGTGATGGGGCAGGGTTACAGCGACACCCCCAGCCCGCTGGACGTGAACCAGCGCCTGCACCAGTGGACGGCCTATCCGCTGCTGGGCCAGGACCGTGCCCGGGCCACGCCGGACCTGCTGGCCACGCCCTCGTTGCCGATGGCGCTGCCGGCCGATTTCGCCCGCCAGCTGTACCAGGTGCTGGTACCGGGCACGACCCTGCTGGTGACCTCGCTGCCGGCGGTCCGCCCAAGCCCGGCTGAATCCGGAATGCAGCCGGTCTTGGAATCCGAGCCGCAAGGGTCCACCCTCAAGGACAACTGAGTCCCCCTGTTGTGCCCATGACTGCATCCCGCCTGTGCCGGCTGGCCGCGTTCGGCCTGCTGGCGACCTCGGCCAGCGCCCCGGCGCTGGCACAGACGCCCGCCCTTGCCACCAGCGCCGATGATCTGGCTGCCCTGCTGTCGCGCAGTGCGCCCAAGGCTGACCGCCACGTGTTGCAGCTGGCGGCGCACGCCATGCGCTGTGCGTTGCAGCGTCCGGAGCTGGGCATCAATGGTGATCGCCTCAGCGTGATCGACTACTCGCGGCCGTCCACCGAGCCGCGCCTGTGGGTGTTCGACCTGGCCCACCAGCGCCTGCTGTTCGAGGAATGGGTGGCGCATGGCCGCAACAGCGGCGAGAACCGCACCGAGCACTTCTCCAACCGCGATGGCAGTTTCATGTCCAGTCTTGGCGCGTTCACCGCGCAGGAGACCTATATGGGCGGCAACGGTTATTCGCTGCGCCTGGCCGGGCTGGAACCGGGCTTCAACGACCGCGCGCGTGACCGGGCGATCGTCATCCATGGTGCGCCGTACGTGAACCCGGCCACCGCGCAGCTGCAGGGGCGGCTGGGCCGCAGCCTGGGTTGCCCGGCGGTGCGGCTGTCTGTGGCCAAGCCGCTGATCGATGCGTTGCGTGGCGGCACGATGGTGTTTGCCTACTACCCCGACCAGGACTGGCTGAAGCACTCGCAGCTCCTGGCCGGCGGATGCGGTGGCCAGGGCACGCTCGCCACGCGGTGATGCACGACGGCGCGCGGCATGATGCAATGCGCGGATGAACATCGACTCCCTGCTGCACACTCCGAGCCAGGTCATTTCCAGCCTGGACTATCGTCGCGAACGCTGGCGGAATGGACTTGGCTGGACCCGCGAGATCCTGCGCCTTCCTGCGCACGGTGATGACTGGGCGCTGCGCCTGTCGGTGGCCGAGATCGAGCAGGACGCCGCGTTTTCTGCGTTTCCCGGCGTTGAGCGCGAACTGGTGCTGCTGCAGGGCAATGGCGTGCGCCTGCGCTTCGAGGATGGCCGCGTGGCGGAAGTGCTGCCGCCACACGGGCGGGTGCGCTTTGCCGGCGAGGAAACGCTGCACGGCGAACTGGTCGATGGCACCACACATGATTTCAACCTGATGTGGAAGCGCGAGCTGCTGCAGGCCGAACTGCTGCACCGACCGCTGGTGGGCGCGATGTTCTTCTTCTGCGAACCGGGCGTGGCCTGGGCACTGCATCTGCTGGCCGGTCAGGCGGAGTTCGGTGCAGACAGCGGCCTGCCGGCGCTGCAGGCGGGCGATACCGCGTGGTTGGCGGCGGGCGAGCGTCAGCGGCACGCGTTGCAGGGCGGTGGCGAGTTGTTGGCGATACGGGTCTGTGCAGCGGCGGGATGATTCCTGGGCGCCGGTGGGCCCCACGCCATGCGTGGATGCTGCGACCTCAATACACATCGCGCCGGTAACGACCGGCCAGCAGTAGTGTTTCCTTGCCCGCAACACCCAGCACCTGCTCGATCACCGCATCAACCGCCGGGGCCATGCCCTGCAGGCTGCCGCAGACCAGGATCGTCGCGCCTTCATCCACCCACTGCCGCAGCGTTGCTGCTTCGGCCAGCAGCCGGTCCTGCACATAGCGCTGCGCGCCGCCGTCGCGGCTGAACACTGCATCCAACCGCGCCAGCGTCCCGTCGGCCAGCATTGCCTGCAGTTCTTCACCGAAGTGGAAGTCGTGCGCGGCGGTGCGCTCACCGAACAGCAGCCAGGTGCGGTGCGCGCCGCTGCGTACGCGTTCGTGCAGGTGCGCGCGCAGGCCGGCGATTCCGGTGCCGTTGCCGATCAGCAGCAGCGGCACATCGGCGGGCACGCCATGGAAATTGTCGTTGCGGCGTAGGCGCAGTTGTACCGGTTCGCCAATGGCCGCGTGGTCGCACAGCCAGCCGCTGCCGATACCGGGTGTACCATCGGCGCGCAGCTGTCGGCGCAGCAGCAACTCTACTGCGCCGTCGGCCATCACCGAGGCGATCGAGTACTCGCGATGCGGCAGCGGTTGCAGGGTCGCCAGCAATGCGGGCAGATCACCCGGAGGAACCAATGAGGGCAGGTGTGAGCGCGCAACGCGTGCCAGCAACGTCTGCCCGTCATCCAGCGCGATGTCCGCATCGAAGCCTTGTGCGTCCAGCCAGGCGCGCACGGTGTGCGGTGCATGCTGCGGGCCGATTTCGGCGATGTCACCGGCCTGCCACTGCGCATTTGCGTCGGCCGGGGGCTGCAGGCGCAACCAGTACACCGGGCCGCCGGGGCTGCCCGGGTTCAGATGCTCGCGTTGCAGCAGCGTCCACGATTGATAGTCGGCCGGACTCCAGTCGGGCAGTTCGCTGGCGCCACCGCCGAGCTGACCCAGCAACTGCTGCCAATGACGCAGCGCAGCCGGATCGGCGTTGTCGACTTCGATCGCATCGAACAGCGGATGCGCGCCGTGCTGGCGCAGCCACTGGTCAAGCTGGTGGCCGAATCCGCAGAAGTGGCCATAGCTGCGGTCACCCAGTGCGAGCACGCCGTAGTGCAGGTGCTGCAGCGAGGGCGGCGTGGCCATCACCCCGTGCAGGAAGGGCAGGGCATGGTCGGGCGGATCACCTTCGCCGGTGGTGCTGGCGATGAACAGCGCGCGCTGGCTGTCGGCCAGCAATGCGGCGTCGACCTCATGCAGCCCTCGCACGCGCACGCGCACGGGCACGCCGGCACCGCGCAGGGCCTCGGCACTGCGTTCGGCCAGTTCGCGGGCAAAGCCGGTCTGGCTGGACCAGACCAGCAGAATGGGCGCGGTGTCTCCGGTTGCGGCATCGTCGCGCGGGCGCCCCCGCCACCACAGTGCAGCGCAGGCAAGCGCATACAGCACCGTGGCGAACACCGCGATCTGCGACTGCCGCGCAGGCGGCGCGCCCTGCCACCAAGCCTCGCCCAGATGCAGGCGGAGCAGCGCCCAGCCGATCAGCGCCAACAGAAGCAGGACCAGAGTGTTGCCAAGCCACGCACGCGACGAACGAGTGCTCATGCGCTCTGCTCGTCGAGCAGGCGCTGGAAGGCGCTGCTGAGACATTCCCGCGGGCCACCTGCTGCACGCTGCAGGTAGCGCGCGGCCAGTCCTTCGCGTTCGGCCAGTGCCATGCCCTGTTCGCGACCGAGCACGGTCAGTGCGGTAGCCCAGGCATCGGCATGCATGGCGTCGTCGGCCACCACCGTGACCGCCGCTGCAACCTGCCGCACCGGTCTGCCAGAGCGCGGGTCCAGGCTGTGACTGTAAACCTCGCCATCGGCCTGGTACTGGTGCCAGCGATCGCCGGATGTGGCCACGGCCTTGCCATCCAGTGCCAGCACCCGTGGCGGGGTATCGGTGTGCGCATCCTCTTCCGGTGCGGATTCCACCAGCACGCGCCACGGCTGGCCGTCCGGTTTTCTGCCGTAGCCGGCCAGTTCGCCACCCACCTCGATCAGCGCTGCAGCAATGCCTTGTCCACGCAACCAGGCGGCCACCTGATCGACGCCGAAGCCCTTGGCGATCGCAGAGAGATCCAGTTCCAGTCCACCCGGTTGCAGCAGCGCATCGTCCTGCCACTGCAGGCGCTGCCAACCGCAGCGGTCACGCGTGGCCTGCACGGTAGCGGCGTCGGGCTGGCGGCGTTCACCGGCATGTGCACCGAAGCCCCACAGTGCAACCAGCGGACCGATGGTGGGATCGAAGGCGCCGTCACTGGCGGCCGCGATGGCCTGTGCGCAGGCCAGGACGTGGCGGGTTTCGAACGGCAGCGCGCACCATTGCCCAGCGCCGGCGCGGTTGTAGCGACTCAGGTCCGAACCGGGCTCCCAGGTACTCATCTGCGCGACCACCTCGTCCAGCCGCGCCTGGATGCCAGCATGCAGCGGGTGCAGGTCGCGCTGGAGCGGCGCGACCAGCGACACGCTCCAGGTGGTGCCCATGGTGGTGCCACCGAGGCGGGCGATGTCGAGCAGGGGATCGGTCATGGTGGTGTGCTGCAGATGCGATGCCGGGGCTGCCCGGCATCGCGGTCCACGTCATTACTGCGGCAGCACTTCCAGCGTGGCGACGTAGCTCAGGCGGCGCTTGGCGGCCTGCTTCACCGACGTCTTGTTGTCCTCGGTGCCGGTTTCCAGCCAGTACATCCCGGCGTCCGGCCAGGTCACCTTGATCTCGCCCTTGGCATCACTGGTGACCTTCAGCTCGTCCTGTGCGTTGCGGTAGCGGGTGGCACCACGCACGATCTCGAATTCCAGGCCGGCGGTGGGCTTGCCGTCGACCAGCACACGGAAGGTGGCTTCCTCGCCAGCGAACAGATCGTTCGGGTGGCCGACGGCGACCAGCTCGATGCCACGGTTGGTCGGCTTCAGCGCGGTGTCGTTCGGCGCACCGTTGGTGACGAAGGTCTCCACGCGGCCGACCGACTGGCTCACTTCCAGCTTCTTCGCGTCCTTCGGCAGTTCGCCGAAGGTGGCGACGCTGCCGCGCCAGCGCTTGCGCTCGCCGTTCTGCTCGTAGGTGGCGAACAGGCCGTCATTGACCGAGGCGATGCGGTAGGTGCCCGGCTGCTTCAATTCGATGTCGAACACGCTGCGGTACTTGCCGGTCGAAGCATTCTGCGGCTGCACGGTGCTGCCGTCCGGCGCGGTGATCACCAGCGATTCCAGGCGCAGCGGCACGTGGTTGAAGTAGAACAGATCGTTGGAGACCGCACCGTCGACGGTGATCCACGGCGCGTTGCCGGCGATCACGGTCTGCGAGGGCAGCAGCCAGGCCTTGTGGGCCAGGGCGGAGAAGGGAAGGGCAGCGGCCAGGGCGGCGGCGAGGACGAGCGTGCGCTTCATGCGGAAGACTCCAGTGGATGCGGGGTGATGCGACGAGGAGGAGGGAATTACGACTTAATCCCCTCCGTCCCCTTTTCAGGGTTTGACGGCGAGGGTGACCTGGCCCAGTTCGGTGGCGCCCTGCGCCTTGCCGTTCTGCGCGGCGGTGGCCGGCCAGGTGAAGGGGATCTTCAGCAGTTCACGGCCGCCGACTTCGCGCACCGCTTCCACCACCAGGGTGTAGTTGCCCGGGGCCAGCTGCTTCAGTGCCGGCTGCTTGTCGTTGAACGACAGCGCGTGCTTGCCGGCCGGGCGGGTCGGGCCGGTCACGCCGTCCACCGGCACCTGCAGGGTGCGGCCGCTCTTGCGCCACCACTGGCGCAGGTCGGGCAACCACTTGGTACCGTGGCCTTCGCTGTTGCTGGTCTGCTGGTACCAGACCGAGAGGTTGGCCGCGACCTTCTGGTCGGCGCCTTCCAGCCACACGGCCACATACGGGCGGTGGTATTCGGCCACGTTGAGCTTGGGCACTTCGACGTTGATGTCGAGGGTGGTGGCATAGGCCGGCGAGGTGGCCAGCAGGCCGCTGAGGGCGATGGTCAGGGTGACGCGCATGGGGCGGCTCCGGAAACGGGGAAAAGTCAGTGGATCAGCAACAGGGCGATCAGCAGCGGGATCATCAGGCCGAGGCCGACCAGCGGCCAGGTCATGCGCCGCTGCCGCGCATGCAGGTGCAGCAGGAACAGGCCGGTGATGCAGAAGACCAGGCAGGCCACGGCGAACAGGTCCAGGAACCAGCCCCACGCCGGGCCCGCGTTGCGGCCCTTGTGCAGGTCGTTGAGGTAGGACACCGCGCCGCGCGAGGTCGATTCGTATTCCACCGCGCCGGTCTCGCGATCGATGCTCAGCCAGGCGTCGCCGCCGGGGCGCGGCAGCGACAGGTAGATCTCTTCGGGCGACCACTCGGCCGGTCGCCCGCCGATGGCGATGCCCAGCTGCGTGTCCAGCCATTGCCGGGCAGGGCGCGGAATCGGTGCGTTGCCGTCTTCGCGCGTGCCGAGCTGTCCAAGCAGCGCGGCCGGCAGTTCAAGATGCTGGTTCTGCACCTCGGGCTTGGCCTCGATCTTCGCGGCATGGTTGAGGGTCAGGCCGGTCACCGCGAACAGCAGCATGCCGATCAGGCACACCGCCGAGCTGATCCAGTGCCACTGGTGCAGCGTCCGCAGCCAGAAGCCACGGTTCTGTTGCTGCTGCACGGTGGAAGAGGCAGGACGGCTCACGGCACGGTTCGAGGCGGACGGGGACTGCCCATTACATCATTGATGAGAATAGCTCGCAATTGCGTGTCGTTCTGTATCCCGGGAGCAGGCATTGCGGGTTGCCGGCCAGCGGCCGGCACTACCGATCGGTAGATCCACGCCATGCGTGGATGAAGCGGTGCCGACCAAGGTCGGCACCCACCGGGGCAGGGCGTGGCGATCAGAACTTCGCGTTCAACGAAATCCAGTAGCTGCGGCGCTGGTCCTTGGTCGCGTAGTCATCCACGCAACTGAACTCGCTGGGATTGAGCAGCAGGCACGACTGCGAAACGAAGTCCTTGTCGAACAGGTTGTTGACCCGTGCATTGACCGTCAGCCACGGCGTAGCCTTCCAGCTGCCCCCCAGGTGGAAGATCGTGTAGTCCTCGTAATAGCGCACGTGGCGGGTGCCGGCACTGTCGATGAGGGTGTCGCGATAGCGGTCGTAGCGGCCTTCGCCGATCAGCGACACGCTGATCGCTTCGTTGATCTGCCAGTTGAGGCTGGCGTTGGCCATGTGCTTTGCCGGCGTGGTGCCTGAGATCGGGCGTCCCTTGTCGGGGCCGCTGGTCTGCTCGCTCCTGGTCCAGGTGTAGTTGCCGCGCAGCTGCAGGGTGTCGAGCAGGTCGACATGACCGGCCAGTTCCGCGCCGCGGGTCTCGGCCTTGTCGATGTTCACGCTCTGGGTGAAGGTGCTGTAGCCCAGTGCTGCCCAGCCTGGGCCGATGTCCACGCAGTAGCCGCTGCCGGCGCGCGCCACTTCGCAGTTCGGGAACGTTCCGCCGCTGGCGATCTTGTCTTCGAACGTGTTGAAGAAGCCGGTGACGTTGAAGCCCCAGCGCTGGCCTTCGTAGTAGGCGGCCAGCTCGTAGTTGGTGCTGGTTTCAGGCTTGAGGTTCGGGGAACCGACCAGCGGCAGCACGCCCTGGCCACCAAAGCCGGTGATGCCCGGGAACAACTGGTCCGGTCGCGGGGTCTTGTAGCCGGTGCTGACGCCACCCTTGAAGGTCCACGCATCGCTGGCGTTCCACACCAGGTAGCCACGCGGACTGACGTGGCTGCCGAACACGTTGTGGTCGTCGTAGCGCAGGCCGAAGGTAGCGGTGAGGGTATCGGTCAGCGCCCAGTTGTCCTCGGCGAACAGCGCCCACATGCGGTGCTTCTGCCTGGTGTTGCTGCGATAACCGGCGCCATCCATGCCGAACACGCCGTCGATCATGTCGGTGTCGTTGTACTGGCCGCCAACGGTCAGCTTGTGCGCGCCGAAGTCGAGGTCGAGCATCGTGTCGAGCACGTAGCCTTCCAGTTCCATGGTGCGCAGCGGACGCGGCAGGAACGCCTGCAGGCGCGCCATCTCGCTCGGGTTGAGCGCGGCCAGTGCATTACCACGGCCGGCCGCGCAGTTGTTGGCGGCACCAGTGCGGCGGCAGACGTCGTTCCACAGGGTCTGCAGGTTGGCGCGTTCGTCCAGGGTCAGCGGCAGCGAGCGGCCCAGGTTGCTGCTCTTGCTGTGGGTCAGCGAGGTCTGCCAGGTACCGAAGCTGTAGCGGCCCTGGTGGGTCAGCGACAGCTGATCGCGCTCGTAGCGCTGGTAGGCGGTGTAGCCCACACGCGGCTGCACCACGCGGCGGGTGACGGTGCCGCTGCCATTCGGGTTGGGGATGACTGCATTGCCGACGCGCCACAGGCTGGCCAGGCTGTCGAGGGTGCCGGTCTGGCCCTCGCTGTTGTCGTACTTCTGCCGCGACACGTCGTAGTCCAGCCACAGTTCGTGGTCATCGTTGACGTGGAAGTTCAGCCGCACGCCGGTGTTCCAGTTGGTGTTGGCCACCGACTTGCCGCCGCCACCGAAGCCGATGCTGCGTTCCCACAGGCTGCCGTCGGGCAGGGTCAGCGCCTCCCATTCCGGATTGGAGGCCTTGGCGTCGTAGTAGCTGCCGCGTACCGCCAGGCCGATACGGTCCTTGACCAGCGGGCCGCTGAGGTAGACGTCGGTGGTGCGTGCATCGCCGAACTGATTGTCCTGCTGCACGGTGAAGCCCTGGGTGAGCGCGCCGTGCCAGCTGTCCTGGTTGCGACGGGTGATGATGTTGATCACGCCGCCCATCGCATCCGAGCCGTACAGCGTGGACATCGGGCCGCGCACCACTTCAATGCGCTCGATGGCATCCAGCGGCGGCAGGTAGGCGAACTGGCCACCGCCGAAGTTGTTCGGATACAACTGGCCGACATTGCTCTGGCGGCGGCCGTCGATCAGCACCAGGGTGTACTCGGAGGGCAGGCCGCGCATCGAGATGGTGGCACGACCGTTCTTGTCGCTGGCTTCCAGGCCGACGTCGATGCCTTCGACGTCGCGCAGCGCGTCGACCAGGTTGGTGTAGGGGCGCTTGCTGAGTTCCTCGCGGCTGACCACGCTGATGCTGGCCGGTGCATCAACCACCTTCTGCTCGAAGCCGGAGGCGGTGACCACCACCTTGTCCAGTGTCTGTGGCGCGCCGGAAGCGTCACCGTGGGCGAGGGCAGGGGCGGTCATGGCCGCCAGCACGGCGCTGGTCAGCAGGGTACGGGACAGGGACGAACGGACACGATGGCGCTGGGCCATGGCAGTAACCTCGAAGGATGCAGGGTGGTGCAATGCCAGGCGCGAACGGCGCGGCATGCACGGGGAGGCCCGGTCAGGGGCGGCAGGGATGAAGCAGGCAGCGGCGCGCGGGCACGACCGCGCAGGCGGTCACGCGGGACCGTGAATCAGGCGAGCGGCGGCGCCTGGCCGCGTTGCTGGCGGCGCCCGGGCGCATCGGCCCAGGGCGTGTCCGGAGCGGCCAGCGGCCAGTCCGGGCGCACGCCGGGCATGGCCTGCGTGGCGGGTACGAGGTCGAGTTCAGTGCGCAGCCATTGGCTGGCCAGCAGCAGGGGCGGGCGTGCCTTCTCGGCCGATTTCACCGGAGCGGAGGCGCAGCGGCGCAGCTTGGCCGGTGCCTCTTCCTGCAGGGGGGCTTCGCCACCGCGCTCTTCCAGCGGCATCTGCACGGCCATTCCGGCCTGCCCGTGTGGCAGCAGCGGCAGGGTGCCCAGCAGCAAGGCCAGCATCGCCACCCACGCCAGCAGGCTGGCCAGCGCAGGACGCTGGCCGCGCATGGCGGTGCCCATCTTGCGATGGATGAGTGGGCGAGGGCGAAGCGGGCGCAGCAAGCAGAGGTCCCCAAGGGTCTGCCGGCAGCCGCCGGCATCAACGGGGCGTGATTGTAATGAGAGCTGTTAGCTGTTGCAAATGAGAATGATTGCCAAAACGTCTCAGACTGGCCGAATGGGGCTCAGACTTCGCTCCAGCGCCGCAGCAGGTTGTGGTACACGCCGGTCAGCTGCAGCACCGCCTCGGCGTCGCCGCCGGTCTGCCGCAGGCGCTCGATCGAGCCGTCCATTTCCCACAGCAGGCGGCGCTGCACATCGTCGCGGACCATGCTTTGCACCCAGAAGAACGAGGCCACGCGCGCGCCGGCGGTGACGGGGCGCACCTGGTGCAGGCTGCTGGACGGGTAGACGATCAGGTCGCCGGCGGGCAGCTTCACTTCGTGCTCGCCGTAGGTGTCGCTGATGATCAGTTCGCCGCCCTCGTACTCGTCCGGCGCCGACAGGAACAGGGTGCAGGAAATGTCCGAACGCAGCTGTTCGCCGTTGGCCAGGTTCATCACCGCGCCATCGACATGGAAGCCATAGGTGCCGCCACCGCTGTAGCGGTTGAAGCGTGGCGGCAGGTACTTCAGCGGCAGCGCCGCGCTGAAGAACAGCGGGTGCCGGGCCAACGCGACGAGGATGATCTCGCCCAGTTCGCGGCGCAGCGGTGAGGCTTCGGGCAGCTGCTGGTTGTGCTTGGCCTGCGCGCCCAGATGGCCGACCGTTTCGCGGCCATCGGTCCAGTCGGCGGCATCGAGGCGGCGGCGAAAGTCGGCCACCTGGTCGGCGCTGAGAATATCGGGGATGTGCAGCAGCATGCGGGACTCCTCAGAGGGACGGCGGCGCGACCAGGGCGCGCACCTGTGGATGCGGCGATGCGGCCAGCTCCGGCACGATGTGTGCCATGAATGTCGGGCTGCCATTGGCCAGCGCCAGCTGCAGCCAGTGCACGGCCTGCTCGACCTGGCCGGCCTGCAGCAGGATCGAGGCGTAGTTGGCCTGGCCGCGGAAATCACCGGCCTCGGCCGCGCGCTGGTACCAAGCCAGCGCTGCCTGCGGATCGGGTGCGGTATCCAGCCCGTCTTCGAGGTGGCGGGCCAGCAGGTTCATCGATTTGGCATGGCCCAGGTGTGCGGCACGGGTGTACAGGGCCAGTGCCTGTGCGCGGTCCTGGGTCACGCCGCGGCCGGTGGCCAGCAGGTTGGCCAGGTTGTACAGGCCCCAGTCCAGCCCGGTGTCGGCCGCGCGCCGGTACCACACTGCGGCGAGTGTCGGGTCGGGCGCGGTGCCCTGGCCTAGTTCGTGGCAGCGGCCAAGCATGTTCATCGCCATCGGCGCGCCGTTGTTGGCGGCGGTTTCGTACCAGAGCCGTGCCGCCGAGGCGTCCTGTGCGGTGCCTTTGCCTTCCATGTGCATCTGCGCGAGCAGCAGTTGTGCCTCGACCTGTCCGGCCTGCGCAGCGTCGCGCACGCGCGCGAAGGCAGCCTGCGGATCGTGCTGCAGCAGCTCGGCCAGAGCATCGCTGTCGATGGGGGTAAGGGTCGCCATGGGGTGAGTATCGCCGGAAACAAAAACGGCGGCAGGAGATCCTGCCGCCGTGGTGGAGCGTAGTTACATCAGAACTTCACGTTCAGTGCCAGGGTGGCCGAGCGACCCGGGGCGATGCTCGCGTAGTGCGAGGCATAGGCCTTGGTGAAGTAGGTCTTGTCGGTCAGGTTCTGCACGTTGAGTTGCAGGCTGATGTTGTCCTGGATCGCGTAGCTGGCCATCGCGTCGAAGCGGGTGTAGCTGGCGATCCACTTGGTGTTGGCGACGTCACCGTACTGTTTGTCCGAGTAGAACGCACCGGCGCCGAGGGTCAGGCCGATCGGGAAGCGGTAGGTGGTCCACAGGTTGGCGCTGTGCTTGGCGGTGTTCGGGAACACATTGCCGTTGTTCGGCGACGGCACGTAGATACCGCTCGGGCAGGTGCGGCCGGAGACGGCGCAGACGAAACCGTTGTCCTTCAGTTCCGAATCCAGGTAGGTGTAGCCGCCGTACAGGCTCCAGGCATCGGTCAGCTGGCCGGTGAAGCCCAGCTCGAAGCCGTTGATTTCCTTCTTGCCCGCGTTCTGGCTGGTGCCGTTGTCGATGGTCACGCGTGCGTTGTTCATCACGGTGTGGAAGATCGCCGCGGTCAGGTTCAGGCGGTTGTCCAGCAGGTCCCACTTGGTGCCGAGTTCGAGGTTCTTCGTATCCTGCGGCTTGAGGTCGGCCACGGCGGCGCTCAGGCCGTCCGAACCGTCGCCACCATCCATGCCCGGCGGGGTCGAAGAGGTGCCCCACGACAGGTAGATGCTGCCGTTGGCGGCCGGCTTGAACACCACGCCGGCCTGGTAGTTCAGGAAGTCGTTGCTGTTGCGCACGCGGGTCGGTGCTGCACCGGCCACCGGGGTGGTCAGGGTGGTGCGGAAGTCGTCGTAGCGCAGGCCAAGGTTGACCATCCACTGCTCATTGAGCTCGATGGTGTCGAACACATAAGCAGAGGTGGTCTTGGTGCGCTGCTCGACATCCAGTGCCTTGTCGCTGCGGTATACCGAATGGGTGGCCGCCCACGGATCGCGCGGGTTCGGATTGGCGAAATCGGTGCAGTTATAGCCGGTGGCTGCGCCGGTGGTCGGGCACTTGCTGTTGCCGGTGAGCGGGTTGCTCGTGCCCGGGGTCATCAGGTAGCTGCCACGGGTCATCTTCTCGTCGCTGTACTCCACGCCCGCGCTGTAGCTGTGCTTGAGCGCACCGGTCTGGAAGGCACCGGTCAGGCCCAGCTGGTCGGCGAAGCTCTTGACGTCGACGGCGCGGCTGTTGGTGCGGCGCCACAAGGTGCCGTAATTGTTCGGGTTGCCCTGGCTGTCGTCCGGCTGGGTCCACAGGTAGTCGTTGCTGGTGTTGCCCAGGCGCGCGATGTTGCGCAGCTTGTGGCCGCCGAAATCGTAGCTGGCGTCCAGGGTGCTGATGTCGGCGCGGGTGCGCTGGAAGTCACGGTCGACCAGACCGTAGTAGTTGTTGCGGTCCGGCACCATCGGGCGGCCGTCGACCCACTTCGAGGCCGGCGCACCGTTCGGATTGCCGTACGGGAAACCACCCGCGTCCGGCAGGTCATCGCTCTGCATGTGGTAGTGGCTGGCGATCAGCTGCGCCGGGCCGTTCAGGCCGAACGCGATCGATGGCGCGATGCCCCAACGGCTGACATTGGCAGCGTCGCGGCCGGCGATGTCCGACTCGTGCTTCATCAGGTTCAGGCGGGCCGCGATGCCATCGCCCAGCACGTAGTTGGCGTCCACGGTGCCGCGCGCGTAGCTGTCGGTGCCGATGCCCATGCTGGCACTGGTCTCGTTCTTCAGCTTCGGCGTCTTGCTCACCAGGTTCAGGCTGCCACCACCGGAGTCACGGCCACCGTAGGCCGAGCTCGGGCCCTTGACCACTTCCACCTGCTCCAGGTCGAAGATCTCGCGGGTCTGCGAGCCGACGTCGCGCAGGCCGTCGACGAAGACGTTGCTCTGCGAATCGAAGCCACGGATGAACGGGCGGTCGCCGGTCGGGTTGCCGCCTTCGCCGGCACCGAAGGTGATACCCGGGACCATGCGCAGCGCATCCTGCAGGTTGGTCGCACCGGTTTCGGCGATCAGCTTTTCCGACACGATCGATACCGACTTCGGGGTGTCCAGCAGCTCGGCGGTGAACTTCGGCGAGGACGGATTGAACCAGCTGCCGCGCACCTGCACCTTGTCCAGCTCGGTGGCGTTGCGGGAGCCGGCGTCGGCGCTGTCGGCGGCCTGTGCGACCAGCGGTGCGAAACCGGCGGCCAGGGTGGCGGTAGCGAGCAGGGAAACGCGCGGGGCGTGCTTGCGGGACGTGATGTGGGTCATGGCGGTGGGTAGTGGCGTGGATCGGGAAAGGGCGAGGGCCGAAGCGCAGGCAGCGCGTCGACACGTGGAGGGCTTCTTCTGTAGAGCCGAGCCGATGCTCGGCTGGCAGGAAACGCAATCAGGCGCACGGCAACGGCCGCAGAGCGCCTCAGCTGGCGTGCGGTGCGGGCGGCGCGTGGCCGGGGTTCAACCGCAGTGCGGGATCGTGCAGCTGCCAGCGCAGGGCGTCGGAGCGCCACAACGGGATATGCGCGACCAGGGCGGCACGCGGGGGAGCCCGTCCGGTGCAGGGCGTGGTGCCCTCGCTATCCAGCGGCGGCTCTGGTGCGGGCGCGGCATGGTGCGGGCACTCGTCCACCGGCGGTGCCGGCATCGGCATGACCTGCTGCAGATCTTCAGCGTGTGCCTGCCAGCCGTGTGCGGCCGGATCGCTGGCACGCCCTTCGTGCAAGGCCGACCAGCCCAGCAGCAGCGTCAGCAGCGCGGCCACGAGCAGCGGCCACCCTTGACGGGCGAGCTGGCGCAGCGTTGCGGTGGGCACGGGCGAAGCCATGGCGCGGAGGCGGAGTCGTTACGAAGATGTTACGTAGAATAACATCAACGATAATGATTCGCATATGCGCAATCCGGCAGGGGGGGCTGGATGGTCCGGAAGGGACCCGGAAGGCCCCTCAGTGCACTCCAGTAGGTCCACCCCATGGGTGGATGCTCTCTCGCGGTGCGCCCCGTGGGTGATTCCTCCGGGCGGAGCGCCGCCTCAATCCCGGTCGTCGCGGGTCCAGACAGCGTCGTGTTCGCGCTTCACCGGAAACTTGGGCACAGGGCTGTAGGCCGGGGCACACAGGGCGCGGCCGTCTCGCACGTCGAAGCGCGCCCCATGCAGCACGCACTCCACGCTGCCCTCGGTCGTGTTGAACTCGCCCGAGGACAGCTCAAACTCCTCATGCGTGCACTGGTCTTCCAGGGCATACAGCTCGCCATCGAGGTTGAACACCACGATCGGTGTGCCGGTCACTTCGTCGAACACGCTCTTCATTTCACCCGGCAGCAGCTCGCTGCCGGCACAGACGAAGGTCCAGGTATCGCTCACGCGGCGGCTCCGGCCAGCGGCTTTTCCAGGATCTCGAAGCGCAGGTCGTCGCGCTTGGGAATGCCGAAGCGTTCGTCGCCATACGGGAACGGCTTCTTGATGCCGGTGCGCTGGTAGCCGCGGCGTTCATAGAAGGCGATCAGCTCGTCGCGCACGTCGATCACCGTCATCTGCATCACCGGCACGCTCCATTCGCGCGCGGCATGCGCTTCGGCAGCCTCCATCATCTGCTTGCCGACACCGCCGCCCTGTTGGGCCGGGTCGACCGAGAACATGCCGAAGTAGCCCTTGCCATCGACATCGGCAACGTGGGCGCAGGCTACCAGCTGGTTCCCGCGCTCGGCCAGCAGGATGGTGGAGCGCGGGCGGTCCAGGTCAGCCTGGATGCCTTCGGCGTCGATGCGGGCGCCGTCCAGCAGGTCGGCTTCAGTGGTCCAGCCAACGCGGCTGGCGTCACCACGGTAAGCCGAGGTGACCAGGGCGATCAGGGCGGGGATGTCGGCCGGCGTGGCGGCCCGGTAGGTCAGGGTGCTCATGGGGACATTCTAGGTGGAGCGGGGAGGGGCGCGGGAGGTCGCGGGATGGGGGGCTTTGCAGAGTGTGTCGACTACATCCTGTTGACGCCGCCTTCATGTTTCGTTCATAACTGCAGCCAGCACCCGCCCGCCGTGATGCAACGCGTGGCTGTCTGCCGGAGTGGGTGCCGCCTGGTCGAAGGCCAACTGCCGTTCGGCGCGGGTGGGGCACACAGGGACGTCGATCCAGGGAGGATCTGCATGCAGTCTGGCCTCATTTCTCATCCGCGCGCCGCAATGGCCGCCAAGTGTCTGCTTCTGGGTGTCGTTGCCCTGTGCGTGCTGGCACCGGTCGGCGTTTCCGCGCAGATCGTTCCCACCTGGCGCCAGGAGTACGACAAGCGGCTGAAGTACGGCGACCTTGTCGAACCGCTGAAGGGCGAGATCTTCGGCGAGCAGGTCAATCTCTATGACGGCTCGATCAGTTTCAAGGCCACGGATATTTCGATTCCGGGCAACGGTGGGCTCGCGATATCGCTCAGCCGCAGTTACGGGGATATCAGCGGCAGTGCAAGTGACAAGGAATATGGAAACTGGGATCTCGACATCCCATCGCTTTCAGGCATCTACGGAGACCAGCCCGAAACCGCGATCGGCGGGCATTGGACGCCAAGTGCCCGTTGCTCGACAGTTTCCGCACCCCCGTCGCTGGATGTCTGGAATTACAAGCAAACCCAGACCATCAGTTTTGCTCCGTACACCTATTGGGAGGGGGTGAGGCTTTCATTGCCGGGTGGAGGCGGTGAAACCGTCCTGGCGGGCAGCGGGGACGCGCGCCAGCCAACGCCCCAGGTTGGCACGCCAACGCCCTGGAACACAAAAGGGGGATGGTTCTTCTCCTGCCTCAGTGCACTCAAGAGCGGCCAGCCGGGCGAGGGTTTCCTGGGCCACGCGCCAGACGGAACCAAGTACTACTTCGACTGGATGGTGGCGCGCGAGAACGAGTCTGCCGTTCTCCAGCCCTACGACACCATCACCCATGCCACGCTGAAACGGAAAAAGGTCTTCCTTTATCCATCACAGGTTGTCGATCGTTTCGGCAACTGGGTCCGCTACGAATGGAGCGGCGGGCGGCTGGATCGAATCGTTGCCAACGATGGGCGCAGCATCAGCCTTGCCTATGACTCCCTGGGCCGTATCGCAACGGCGACGGCAGCGGGTCGAACCTGGACCTATGGCTACACCCCGGCGGGTGCGTTGCAGTCGGTGACGCTGCCGGACGGGACGGCGTGGAGCTACAACCTGCCGCCTGTCAATGTGACGAAGAAGTACCAGGAATACACCGGGCAGGACGTCTGGGCCTATATGGAGGTCCCGGCTCTTTGCGCGAAGACGAACAAGATTGTGCAGACCGAGGTTGCAGCCTCCATCACGCACCCATCAGGCGCGGTAGGAACCTTCGTGTTCCGACCCTTCCGGCATGGCCGCAAGAATGTTCCGTTCAACTGCCAGACTTCCGGCGACGACCAGTTGCTGGCCGACGGATGGAATCTCACGCCTATCTATCGGGACGCGATGTCGCTGGTGACAAAGCGGATAAGTGGCCCAGGGATGCCCACGGCGGAGTGGAGCTATCAGTACACCAATCTGGGGTGGGAGTACGACAGGAGAGTCGACCAAGCTGGGTGGCCGGCGATCCCGGTGGGGCAGGCAGAGCCCAAGATAACGATTGAAACCCTGCCGGATGGCACGATCCGGACATACGAATTCGGAAAGGAAGTTGGCTATAACGACGGTCTGCTGCTGTCGACGACAACCAGCTCTGGTGGCGCGGTGGTTCGATCCGAGCGCAGTAACTACTACCCGGACGCGCAGCTTGCCAGCGCACCGTTCCCGCGCGAGGCGGGTCGGAATCTCAAGTACGGGGCCACGGAGCTGGGAGAGCATCTGAACCGCCCAGTGCAGAGCACGATCATCAATCAGGACGGCGTGCAGTTCACCCGTACGGTGCAGGCCTTTGATGCCTTCGTCCGCGAAGTTTCCGTCGTCGAAGCGAATTCCGCTGGACAGAGTCGCACCAGCAGTACCAGCTACTACGACAATCCCGCGCTATGGGTGAACGGCCAGACGGCGCGCAGTGTGCTCAACGGCATCGAGCAGTCCCGCACCGAATTCGATACGGCCAAAGCGCTGCCGCTGCGCGCCTACGCATTTGGCCGCCTGGCCCAGCAGGTGACCTACGCAGCCGACGGCACGGTTGCATCGGTGGCCGATGGCCGTGGAAATACCAGCCATCTGTCGGGATGGAAGCGTGGTGTTCCGCAGCAGCTCCGCCTGCCGGCCACGCCCGAAGCGCCCAATGGTGCAGTGCGCACGGTTGTCGTCGACGACAACGGTTGGATCACCTCGCTGACCGACGAAACCGGCGCAACCACCAGCTTCAGCTACGACAGCATGGGCAGGCTGCGCAGCCTGCAGTTCCCTGGCGGCGACAGCGTGAACTGGAATGGCGTAACCATGGACCTGCAGCGCCTGGGTGGCGCGCAACTGGGCGTGCCCGCCGGGGCATGGAAGCACTCCCGCACGCAGGGCGGACGGCGCACCGATACCTACCTGGATGCGATGTTCCGTCCGGTGCTGGTAACCGAAAACGCCAACAACGTGCTGGACAGTGCCGTGGTCACCCGCTACGACACCAGCGGCAAGACCGTGTTTGCCTCGTATCCCACGCGGCAGCTCTCCGATATCAATGCCGCCCTGGCCGGCACCACGACGCAGTACGACGCGTTGGGCCGCCCCACCGTGGTCAGTCAATCGTCCGAGCTGGGGGCACTGGTTACCCGCACCGAGTACGTGGGCAACCTGTCGGTGAAAGTGACCAACCCGCGCGGCCAGGCGACGACGACACGTCACCTTGCCTACGACCAGCCCAGCTACGAGATGCCGCTGACGCTGCAGCACCCGGAAGGCGTGGTGACCGAGATCCAGCGAGACACGTTGGGCAAGCCGCTGGCGATCACCCGCCGCAGTGCAGACGGCAGCCAGTCGCTGACCCGCCGCTACGTCTATGACGGCTACCAGCAGCTGTGCAAGACCATCGAACCGGAAACCGGCGCGACCGTGCAGGATTACGACGCGGCAGGCAACGTGCTGTGGTCGGCGGCCGGCACGGGTTTGACCAGCACCACCGACTGCAACCGCAGTGAAGCGCTGGCCAGTGGACGTGCGGTGAAGCGTAGTTACGACGCCGCCAACCGCTTGTCGACCCTGATCTTCCCGGATGGGCGCGGAAATCAGAACTGGTCCTACGCACCTGATGGTCTGCCTGCCGAGATCAGTACGCAGAACGATCCGGCCCGGCCGATGGTCGTCAACCGCTACCAGTACAACCGCCGCCGCCTGCTCAGCGGCGAAACCCTGCAGCATCCGGATCTGGGAAGCCTGAGCCTGGCCTATGGCTACGATGCCAACGGCACACTGGCCAGCAATACCTATCCGGGTGGGCGTGTCGTCAGCTACGCGCCGGATGCACTGGGTCGGGCGACGACGGTCGGCGGCTATGCAAAGGAGGCCAGTTACTTCGCCAACGGCGCGTTGGCCCGCTTCGTCTATGGCAACGGGATCGTGCACACGTTGACCCAGAATGCCCGAGGGCTGCCCGACCGCAGCCGCGATGCCACCGCAGCGGCCGCAGTGCTGGATGACAGCTACGACTACGATGCCGGCGGCAACGTGATGGCCATTTCCGATGGCCTGCCCGGGGCGCCCGGCAACCGGGACATGACCTATGACGGCCTGGACCGGTTGCGGACGGTCACTGCGCCGGGCTTCGGCAACGCGTTGTATGAGTACGACGCGCTGGACAACCTGCGCCGTGCCAAGGTCGGCAGTCGCGATCGTACGCACTACTTCGATCCGACCAATCGGCTGGTCAACGTGATCGAAACCGGAACCGGGGCGACCGTGACCGGTCTTGGCTATGACGTGCAGGGCAATCTTTCGGTGCGCAATGGCCAGGCTTTCACGTTTGACTACGGCAACCGGCTGCGCGCGGCGGGGACGGCAGAGAGCTACGAGTACGACGCCCACGGTCGCCGGGTGAAGGCCGGGGCCAGTGGCAAGGGGGCAATCTACTCGTTCTACGACAACGGCGGCGTGCTGCGATTCCAGCGTAACGAACGCACCGGCAAGCAGACCGACTATCTCTATCTGTCAGGCAGTCTGGTTTCCCAGGTGCATGGTGAAGCCGCACCCAGCGTTCCCGCGCTGAGTGCGCCGGGCTACATCACCCAGGGCAGCGTGAACCTGACCTGGAGCCCGGCCGGTGGTGCCAACCGCTATGAGTTGCAGCGTGCCCTTGCAGGCACCTGGAGTACGGTCTTCGATGGCGCGGCGCAATCGTTCACCAGCACCGGTCTGGTCACGGGAACCTATCAGTTCCGCGTGCGCGGTTGCAGGACGGTGTGCGGCGGATGGAGCAATGTCGCATCAGTGGCCGTGGCATTGGCGCCATCCACCGTACCGACCTTGAACCTGCCTGCCACGGCCTTCAATGGCAGTTACAGCGTGGCATGGTCTGCGGCCTCCGGTGCCGAGCGCTATGAGCTGGAGGAAAGCGCCAATGGCGGCGCATGGGCTCAGGTGCACAACGCCATCGGTCAGTCCAAGGCCTTCAGTGGCAAGGCAGCGGGAAGCTACAACTACCGGGTTCGCGCATGTAACCCGGTGGGGTGCACGGGATACAGCGCCACGGCTGCGGTGACGGTGGTGTATCCGCCTGCCACTGCGCCAGGTCTCTCTGCGCCGGCACGCTCTGCGCCGGGCAGTATCGGCATTGGCTGGAACGGGGTGGCTGGTGCCACGCGTTACACCTTGCAGGAGAGCAGTAATGGTGGCGGATGGGTCACGCTGTTCGACGGCAACGCGGGTTCCTATGCCACCGCTGCACGCGGTGTGGGCAACTATGGCTATCGGGTTGCCGCCTGCAATGGCGCGGGCTGCGGACCGTGGTCGGCTACGTCGACGGTAGCGGTGATCGGGCCGCCGACGATCGAGCCGGTGATCAGCGCGCCGGGCCTGGTGAACGTACCGCAGTACAGCCTGAGCTGGTCGGTGCCGGCCAACAGCGAGAGCTTCGTGCTGGAGGAGAGTGCCAACGGTGGTGGCTGGACGGTAGTGCATAACGGCGGCGGGAACAGCTTTGGTGCCAGCCGTGGCAAGGGCAGCTACGCCTATCGTGTAAGGGCGTGCAACTTCGCTGGGTGCAGTCCGTACTCCGGAGTCGTGACTGTTGCGGTGGTGTTGCCGCCGGGGGCGACGAGCCTTTATCTGGCAGAGTGGCTGACGACACGCAGACCGCCTTATCAGGTCCAGTGTTCTGCCGGGTGGAGCCCGGTGGCAGATGCAACGGAGTATCAGCTCGAAAGCGGTGGCGGTGGCCAGCGTCTGTACACGGGCCCCCTGACCTACGTGAACGACAGTGGCGGGACATACTGCGCGCATGAGTATCGCGTGCGTGCCTGCAACGCAGGTGGTTGCTCACCGTGGTCGGCCGAACGGCCGGTCACCCGCGGCGTACTGAGCTGGGACTAAGTCATGAACGGACTCTCTTCGCTGTTGATTCGGGCGGTACTCGCGGTGGTGGTGCTGGCGGCCTGTGTGGCGCCAGCGACCGCCCAGGAGGTGGTCGAGTACATCCACACTGATGCACTGGGTTCACCGGTGGCGATCACCGATGCTGGTGGAAATGTCATCGAGCGTACGGTGTATGAGCCGTATGGGGCGGTGGTCAACCGGCCGTTGAAGGATGGGCCGGGATATACGGGGCATGTGACGGATTCGGGGACCGGGCTGAGTTATATGCAGCAGCGGTATTACGACTCGGGGCTGGGTGTGTTTCTTAGTGTGGACCCAATTTCTGCATCGAGCTCAATGTTTGGACGCTACTTCTACGGTAACAATAGTCCCTACAGATTTGTGGACCCGGACGGGCGTGCGTCTGAAGAGAAAAGCCAGAGGAGATCCGCAGTGGTGGGAAGCAAAATAAAGAATGGGATGGTCGCTCCAGGGAGCCGTATGGGAACTCTGGGAGCTGCGAATGCTGCATCAGGTTCGAATGGAAGCTATGGGCGAGAGCCGCGGGCATCCGATCCTGAATGGACCCGAGATCCTAAAGTAAAGGGGCAGATGGAGAGCGCTTGGAATGATTCGAACCCGTTCGCCCCGGCCGTTCGCAGAGGGGAGTCTGGGTCTCTGAAGCGAGAGAACGGCGGATGGATCGTCCAGTTTGTGGGAGAGGAAGGCCATGAGTTGGTAAGGTCGCCCGCGGGAACCAGGGACAGAATGTCAATGGAGTCCACTAGAAAGCCTTCTGAATTCGAATGCGGATGTATAGTAAAGGGGTATTTTCATACGCATCCAAATACAAGGGCAGAGGGTTATTTCCCTGGTACAAACGGGTATGACTACGACTATCAATTACAGCAGGGAGTCCCCGGTATGATTCGGGGGCATGAGGGTTATGAGTTCATCCCTATTCCGGGAGGTCGCTAATGATAATTTATAGGCTGACGCTTGGTTCAATGCTGTGCCTTGTCGCAACTGCGGGTTGTTCGGCGCGAGAGGTAAAGGAGGGCGGGCATGTTGATGCATGTATGTCGGTAATAGCTGACTACGTGAAGACCTCGCGGGGGTGGGGCAGAGATCTCTACGACATTGTTCCTGAGGGTAAGGAGGGGCCGCTTCGGGGATATGCAGTAATGCATCGTGACGACAAGGGCAGGTTGCCCTCAGAAGAGCTTAAATCATTTCACGTCGATTTGGATTCGAGCTGCAAGGCTGTCGTCGCTGAACTGGGTTATCAGTGATAAAGGGTGTTCTCGCGAGAGTTGTTCGTGCCCGTCGGTATGGGGTGGTAATTAAAGTTGAATGAAGCTCGCATTCTCCTTCCGGTAGGGGCTAAGTGACAGTCATTATTGAGAGCTATCCTGTCTGCTCTACCTTCATTCTAGGTGCCATGTGGGTAAACGCATTTGCGGCTCACAGGATGTTACTGAAAATCGAGCGTGAACGGCCGGAAGTACTTGCTGCAGTCGGAATCATCAAGGTTGATTGGTGGCTAAGGTGCTTGCGCGGTATTGCGGTGCTTGCCCTTACTTCCAAAGGGCAGACGCTCCATCAGGGGGAACGGTGGGTGTTGAGGGGCGTCGTGATGATGTACGTTTTCTTGATTGCCTCCGGGGTATCCATGCTTGTTGGCATGTAGAAGACGGTGTCTCAAGGCCGTTGATGATGGATGGATCGGCATTAGGGTGAGATTGCCCGTTCCTGGCATCACTCAGCGTTTCCCGGTCACGCCTCTGCTTGCTTGCGTCCAGCGCACAATAAAAAACGCCGCAGTTTCCTGCGGCGTTCTCATGTTTCCCCGAATCTGGCGAATCCTCAGCCCAATAGCTTCCGTACCTTGGTTAGCGCCGTCATGAACCGCTCGATCTCTTCATGCGTGTTGTAGAACGCCAGCGAGGCACGGCAGGTGGCCGCCACACCAAAGTACTGTAGCAGCGGATGCGCGCAGTGCTGGCCCGAGCGCACGGCCACGCCTTCCAGGTCGAGCAAGGTCGCCAGGTCGTGCGCGTGCGCGCCGTCGATCAGGAACGACACCACCGCTGCCTTTTCCGGTGCCTCGCCGATGATGCGCAGGCCATCCACCCGGCGCAGCTCTTCGGTGAAGTGCGCCAGCAGTTCGGCCTCTCGTGCTTCCACGTTCTCCTGGCCAAGCTGCTGCAGGTAGTCGGCGGCCACGCCCAGGCCGATGAAGCCGGCGATGTTCGGGGTGCCGGCTTCGAACTTGTGCGGGGCATCGTTGAACACGGTGCCGTCGAAGCTGACTTCCTTGATCATCTCACCGCCACCCAGGAACGGCGGCATCGCGTCCAGGTGCTCGCGGCGCGCCCACAGCGCACCGGTACCGGTCGGGCCGCACATCTTGTGGCCGGTGATGGCGTAGAAATCGCAGCCGATCGCGGCGACGTCGACCTTGCGGTGCGGCACGGCCTGCGAGCCATCGACCACGGTGATGATGCCGCGCTTGCGCGCTTCGCGGCAGATCTCGCGCACCGGATTGACCGTGCCCAGCACGTTGGAGACATGAGTAACCGCCAGCAGCTTGACCTCCGGGGTCATCGCCGCGCGCAGCGCATCCAGGTCCAGCGCGCCATCGGGGGTGATCTCGGCCACGCGGATGGTGGCGCCGGTACGCTGCGCGACCAGCTGCCACGGCACAATGTTGGCGTGGTGCTCCATGCGCGTGATCAGGATCACGTCACCGGCCTTCAGCCGCGGCAGCGCCCACGAATAGGCCACCAGGTTTATGGCGAAGGTGGTGCCACTGCACAGCACCAGGTCGCTGGGCCGCACGTTGAGGAAGCGTGCCAGCGTGTTGCGTGCGCCTTCGTAGGCATCGGTGGCTTCACTGCCCAGTGCATGCACCGCACGGCTGACGTTGGCGTTGTAGCGGCGGTAGAACTCGTCCACCGCGCCGATAACCTGCACCGGCTTCTGGCCGGTGTTGGCATTGTCGAAATAGACCAGCGGCTTGCCATGCACTTCACGCATCAGCAGCGGGAAGTCGAGGCGGACGCGGTCCCAGTCGGGGGCGCCGGTGCGTCCTTCGATCGGGCGCGGCGTGGACAGGTTCATGCCACACCTGCCTCGGCCAGCGCCTTGTCCAGACGGTGTGCCAGCTGCGCACGCAGTGCGTCCGGCAGGATCTTCAACGGCTCGTGGCAGAACGCGGCGCTCAGCAGTGCCTGCGCCTGTGCCTGCGGCAGGCCGCGCGAGCGCAGGTAGAACAGCGCGTTGGCATCGAGCTGGCCGACAGTCGCACCGTGCGCGGCCTTCACTTCATCGGCGTCGATCACCAGCGTCGGCTGGGTGTCGATCTCGGCATCGGCCGACAGCAGCAGGTTCTTGTTGGACAGGTTCGCGTCGGTGCCATCGGCGCCTTCGCGGATCTGGATGCCACCATGGAACACCACGCGGCTGCGGTTGGCGGCGACGCCGCGCCACAGCAGTTCGCAGGCGGTATCGCGTGCGATGTGGTCGATACCCAGGCGGGTTTCGACGTGGCGGCGGCCATTGCCAAGCAGCACGCCGTTGGCGGTCAGCTGGGCATTGTCGCCTTCGAGGCGCACGTTCAGTTCATGGCGGCTGAGCGCGGCGCCCAGTTCCAGGTCCACGCGGTGGTACTGCGCGTCGCGGGCCAGCACGGCGTCGGTGCGCAGGAAGCTGGTCTGGCGCGCGCTGCCGGCCTGCACGCGGGCGTGCTTGAGCACGGCATCACGGGCGACATGGGCATGCAGCACGGTGTTGTCCAGGTGGGCGGAGTCACCCACGCTGAAGCGATGCTCGACCACGCACAGGCTGGCGCCGGCACGCAGTTCGATCAGGTGACGGTGATGCCAGGCCAGGTCGGTATCGCCGGCGACGCTGGCAAACACCAGCTGCAGCGGCACGTCGACCTGTACGCCTTCATCCACGCGCAGCACCACGCCTTCATCGGCCAGCGCGGCATTCAGGCGGGCGAAGATCTCCTCGCTGCGCTCGTAGCGGCGGCCAAGGAAACGCACGGCGTCTTCGCCAGCGGCCAGCGCGGCCGACAGCGGCTGCAGCTGCACGCCGGCCGGCAGGGCCTGCACGTCGCTCAGCGCGGCGTCCAGGCGGCCATTGACGAACACCAGGCGCGGTGCAGGAATGTCCTCCAGCAGCGCGGCGTCCAGCGCCGGGCCCTGCAGCGGTGCCGCTGCGAACGCACGGCGTTCCAGCTGGCGCAGTGAGGTGTACTTCCAGGCTTCGTTGCGGGCGGCCGGCAGGCCGTCGCGCAGGGCCGCATCCAGCACTTCGCGGCGCGCATCGCTGCCGCAGAAGGCTTGGGCCATCGAGTCAAGCAGGGCGCTCATCAGACCGCCGCCTCGGGCACGACCCGGTCCTTCAGGAAATCATAGCCGTGCGCTTCCAGTTCCAGCGCCAGTTCCGGGCCACCGGTCTTGACGATGCGGCCATCGGCCAGCACGTGCACCACGTCCGGCTTGATGTAGTCCAGCAGGCGCTGGTAGTGGGTGATGACCAGGAACGAGCGGTCGGCGGCACGCAGTGCGTTGACACCGTCGGCCACGCTCTTCAGCGCGTCGATGTCCAGGCCCGAGTCGGTCTCGTCCAGGATCGCCAGCTTCGGTTCCAGCACGGCCAGCTGGAAGATCTCGTTGCGCTTCTTCTCGCCGCCGGAGAAGCCTTCGTTGACGCCACGGTGCAGCAGCTCGTCCTTCAGGTGCAGCACGGCCAGCTTCTGGCGCACCAGCTTGAGGAACTGCATGGAATCGAGTTCTTCCTCACCGCGCGCCTTGCGCTGGGCGTTCAGTGCCGCGCGCAGGAAGTAGGTGTTGTTCACGCCCGGGATTTCCACCGGGTACTGGAACGCCAGGAACAGGCCGGCAGCGGCGCGCGCTTCCGGGTCCTGCTCCAGCAGGTCGACGCCGTCGAACTGCACGCTGCCTTCGGTCACTTCGTAGCCGTCGCGGCCGGCCAGGACATTGCCCAGGGTGGACTTGCCGGCGCCGTTCGGGCCCATGATGGCGTGCACCTGGCCGGGCTGGACGTCCAGCGACAGGCCCTTGAGGATTTCCTTGTCGCCGATGCGGGCGTGGAGGTTTTCGATCTTCAACATGGTGGGGGTTTCCGTGGGGCGGGCCGCGGCCCGCCGGTAAAGAGAATGCGTTTGCGAGGGGCGGGGGCGGGCGGTCAGCCCACCGAACCTTCCAGCGAGACTTCCAGCAGCTTCTTGGCTTCCACCGCGAACTCCATCGGCAGTTCGCGGAACACCTGCTTGCAGAAGCCGTCGACGATCATCGACACCGCGTCTTCCTGGCTGATGCCACGGGCGCGGCAGTAGAACAGCTGGTCGTCGGAGATCTTGGAGGTGGTGGCCTCGTGCTCGACGGTGGCGCCCGGGTTCTTCACCTCGATGTAGGGGAAGGTGTGCGCGCCGCACTGCTTGCCGATCAGCAGCGAATCGCACTGGGTGTAGTTGCGCGCGCCATCGGCGTTGCGGTCCACCCGCACCAGGCCGCGGTAGGTGTTCTGGCCGCGGCCGGCGCTGATGCCCTTGCTGACGATCTTGCTCTTGGTGCGCTTGCCGATGTGGATCATCTTGGTGCCGGTGTCGGCCTGCTGGCGGTGATGGGTCAGCGCCACGGAGTGGAACTCACCGACCGAGTCGTCGCCCAGCAGCACGCAGGACGGGTACTTCCAGGTGATCGCCGAACCGGTCTCGACCTGGGTCCAGGTGACCTTGCTGCGCGCGCCACGGCATTCGGCACGCTTGGTGACGAAGTTGTAGATGCCGCCGACGCCGTTCTCGTCGCCCGGGTACCAGTTCTGCACGGTGGAGTACTTGATCTCCGCGTCTTCCAGCGCGACCAGCTCGACCACGGCGGCGTGCAGCTGGTTCTCGTCGCGCATTGGCGCGGTGCAGCCTTCCAGGTAGGACACGTAGGCCTTGTCCTCGCACACGATCAGGGTGCGCTCGAACTGACCGGTGTGGCCGGCGTTGATGCGGAAGTAGGTGCTCAGCTCCATCGGGCAGCGCACGCCTTTGGGAATGAACACGAAGCTGCCATCGGAGAACACCGCCGAGTTGAGCGCGGCGAAATAGTTGTCACCCACCGGCACCACGGTGCCCAGGTACTGGCGGACCAGCTCCGGGTGCTCCTTGATGGCCTCGGACATCGAGCAGAAGATGATGCCCTTCTCGGCCAGTTCCTTGCGGAAGGTGGTACCGACGGACACCGAGTCGAACACCGCGTCCACCGCCACGCCGGCCAGCTTGGCGCGCTCGTGCAGCGGCACGCCCAGCTTGTCGTAGGTGTCCAGCAGTTCCTTCGGCACGTCATCCAGCGAGGCGTACTTCGGGCCCTTCGGCGCGGAGTAATAGCTGAGCGCCTGCAGGTCGATCGGGGCGATCTCCAGCTTGGCCCAGTCCGGCATCGGCATGGTCAGGAAGTGGCGGTAGGCGTCCAGGCGCCACTGCGTCATCCACTCCGGCTCTTCCTTCTTGGCCGACAGGGCACGGATGGTGTCCTCGTCCAGGCCCGGCGGCAGGGAGTCCGATTCGATCTCGGTGATGAAGCCGGCCGAATACTTGCGACCGAGCTGCTCGTGGATCTCGCGGTTGGGGGTGTCGTCGTGGGCGACGTTTTCGATGGTTTCGGTGGCCATGGGGGCTGCCTGTGGATCAGGAGACGACGTCGACAGCGATGGTGCGGCGCTGTTCGTCATCGGCAAGGGGAAGAGGGGGCAGGATCTGGGCGAGAGTGACATCGCGCAGGGCCTCGGAAACCACGTCGTTGATCAGCCGCCAGCTGCTGCGCGCGCCGCACTTGGGCGCCATGCCGCACTGGTGGTGGTCGTGGCTGCATTCGGTCAGGGCCAGCGGCCCTTCCATGGCTTCGACCACTTCGAACAGCGAGATCTCGATGGCCGGGCGGGTGAGGCGGTAGCCGCCACGGACGCCGCGCAGGCCTTCAACCAGGCCGGCCTGGGCCAGCGGCTTGAGCACCTTGCTGACGGTAGGCGGCTCCAGACTGGTGAATTCGGCCAGCTCGGTGGCGCTGAGCACCTCGCCCGGACGGGCGGCGAGCACGGTCAGCACGACGGTGGCGTAATCGGTGAGTTTGGTGACGCGCAACATGGGGATGCGAGTGGTTCTTAAAGCGGACTGAAATTGTACGCTTTTCTTCGCCGCCATCCAACCCGGGCATTCAGCCGGCGCTGGGGCCAGGCCGGGAGGACACACCGGGGCCGTTGCCAGGGCGCCATGCTGCGCCAACGGGGTGATTTTCGCAATCACCCGGAATGGGCGAGAATCAACGTTCCTTTCGCTGCAGACCTCCCTTGCCGATGCCCAAGAAGATCCAAGCCCGCAAGTCCGCCATCCACGGCAACGGTGTGTTTTCCGTGGCCCCGATCAAGCAGGGCGAGCGCGTGATCCAGTACAAGGGCCTGCTGCGCAGCCACGGCGACGTTGATGCCGATGACAGCGGCGACGTCGAAAGTGGCCACACCTTCCTGTTCACCCTCAACGACGATTGGGTGATCGATGCCAACTACAAGGGCAATGACGCGCGCTGGATCAACCACAGCTGCGACCCGAACTGCGAGGCGGTGATCGAGGAAGACGAAGACGGCGACAGCCGTGGCGACAAGGTGTTCATCGAGGCGCTGCGTGACATCAAGCCAGGTGAGGAACTGACCTACAACTACGGCATCACCCTGGCCGAACGCCACACCGCCAAGTTGAAGAAGATCTGGGAGTGCCGCTGCGGCTCGCCCAAGTGCACCGGCACCATGCTGCAGCCCAAGCGCTGACCGTTACCGGGGACTGCCGGCCCCTGGCCGGCACTACCCGGAGGCTCTCCACCTGCCGTGCACGGCAGGGTCACCGCCGTGCAAGGGCCTTTCTTCCATTCTGTCGGCTCCCCCAACCGGAGTGCACCCATGGCAGAGCGATTGAAGGGCAAGCAGATTGCCATCCTGGCCACCCACGGCTTCGAACAGTCAGAACTGACCGAGCCCAAGCGGCTGCTGGAAGCCGAGGGCGCGCGCGTCAGCGTGGTGTCGCCTGCGAAGGAGGCGACGATCAAGGGCTGGAAAGAGAAGAACTGGGGCGACGCCGTCGCGGTGGATATTCCGCTGGATGAAGCGGATCCGGCACGCTTCGATGCCGTGGTCCTGCCCGGAGGCGTCATCAATCCGGACACACTGCGCACCGATGATGCCGTACTGGCCTTCATCCGCGCGGTGGATGAAGCCGGCAAGCCTGTGGCGGCCATCTGCCACGGCCCGTGGTTGCTGATCAACAGCGGCCTTGCTGAGGGGCGCGACGTGACGTCCTGGCCGTCCCTGCAGCAGGATCTGGTCAACGCAGGTGCGAAATGGCGCGATACTGCGGTTGTGATCGATGGCAACCTGATCACCAGCCGCAAGCCGGACGACATCCCCGCCTTCAGTGAGGCGGTGGTCAAGGCACTTGCCGCCTGATGCGCTACCGGTAGTGCCGGCCAGCGGCCGGCACTACCTCATTTGCCCAGTACGCCGGCCGGCACCAGGTTGCCCAGGTTCTGGTTGAACGTGACTACCAGCTTGCCGTTCTTCACCTGCGCCGACTGCACCTGCAGCGCACCGAGCAGGCCGGCCATGGCCGGGTCCAGCTTGTAGATCGGTTCGCGCTGGGCGTAGTCGCTCAGCCAGGCATTGAGCAGTCCGCGGGTGCGCGAATCGAGGCGACCCCCCTGGTTGGCCGGGGTGAAATCATCCACGCTGGGCTGCTGCAGGTGGAAGCCCTGGGTCTGTGCGTCGTAGCGCAGGCCACTGCTGAGCTTCACCGTACCCAGTTTGGCCGGGTTGCCGCCGGCGGTGGCCAGTGCCACGTCCATGCCCAGGTTCAAGCGCTCGCCGGCCGGAAGGCTCAGCTGCGGGTGGCTCATGGTCAGGGCGATCAGGCCGCCGAGCGCGTCCTGGGTGCGCGGGAAGCTGCCATCGAGGTACTGCTGCACGTCGCTGGCCCCAACCGACAGTTCGCGGCCGGAGATGGACGGGGCGGCCTGCGCGCCGATCGCAGCAGCGATCAGCACGGTGGAGGCGGCGAGGCGGGTCATCAGGGAACGCAGGCGCATGGCGGTGACCGGTGGGTATGAATGGACGAATCAAAGAGTAGCCGTGCCGGCTGAATCGTGCGTGCATGCCGCTGCAACGGTTCAGTCCAGCGTTGGCCGCAGTTGCGCCGACTGGATCTGCCAGGCACGGCCGTCACTGCTGGGCTGCACGCGGTACCAGCCGCCGAAGCGGAAGGTGCCTTCAGTGGTCACCGCGCGGATCTGCACCGGAACTTCCAGCAACTGCGGCGGCTGGTGACCGTCGCGCGCGACCGGTAGTTCGCTGGTCAGGCGCAGGCTGCGCACATCCATGAGCTGGCGCAATGCGGCATCGTCTGCGCGCCGTGCATCGCTGGGTGGGAAGGTCCATGCGGCGTCGATGGCCTTGCGATCGCGATTGAGCAGGGCCATGACATACGCATTGAGCATTCCCGCCGGCAGCTCGGCCTCGGCCGCAACGGCGGCAAACAGGGGATCGACATCGACGGGCTGCACGGCCGATGCATCGCCTTCTGCGTCGGTCTGTGGCGTCGTGCGGGAAGCCGCCTCGGTCGTGGCCGACGGTGCGGCATCTGCTGGATGGGGCTGCGATGGCGGCCGGGAACAGCCCAGCAGCACCAGCGGCGCAATCAATAACAGGACCCTGTGCATGTCTGCCTCCTCCCCGAGGCGAACGGAAGGAGGCAGTGTATCGGCTGCGCCGTGATCAGCGGGAAGAGGGCAGCTGTTCCAGTGCATCCAGCGCCGGCAGCACCTGCGCGGCGATGGCGGCCAGGGCGTGGCCTTCGGTTTCGGCGTGGCGTTGCACGATGTCGCGCAGCAGTTGGGTGGCGATCACCAGTGTCGCGCGCTCGTCGCCGCTGATGCCAGCGGTGCGCGGGGCAGCTTCCAGCAGGCGCATCAGGTCGCGGCTGGCGCGATGTTCCAGTTCGATGGTGCAGCGCCCGGTGCACTGCAAACCGTCCTTTTCGATGGGGGTCACCGAGATCCGGTAGCGGGTGGAGGGGCTGGACATGAGAGGGGGCTCGCCGTAGCTGTGGAGGATGTGCCCACCATAGGCAACGCCACGGCCGGCGGCGACGGCCGGCGCTGCACGCAGTGTTCCACCCGGTACGTTCCGGGGCCGGCACGTACCACGCCCAGCCAATGGCGACGGGCCTGTCCGGACATTCCCGGTGATGCGGCAACGCTGTGTTGCGGGCCGTGGTTGGGACAAAAAAAAACGGGACGGCCAGAGCCGTCCCGTCGGAATCCGCGTTGGGGCGCGCGCTTACAGCGCGGCGTCCTTCAGCTTCTTCAGCGGACGCACCTTCAGCTTGGTGGTGGCCGGCTTGGCAGCGAACCACTGCTCTTCCTTGGTGAACGGGTTGATGCCCTTGCGCTTCGGCTTGGCCGGCACATTGACGGTGGTGATCTTCAGCAGGCCCGGCAGGGTGAACGAGCCAGCGCCCTTCTTGTGCACCGAGGAGGCGACGGCGCTTTCCAGCGAGGCCAGCACAGCGCGGACGTCCTTGGCGATGACGCCGGAGGCTTCAGCGATGTGTGCAACCAGGCCGGACTTGGTCAGCACTTCCTTGATCGGCTTCGGAGCGGCCGGCTTGGCGGCTGCCTTCGTCGCGACTTTCTTCACTGCCTTCTTCGGGGCAGCCTTCTTAGCGGTCTTTGCCATGGTTTCCTGTTCCGTGAACGGTTGGTTGTTTGGTCGGCGCCGAACCCCGTCGGCAAGCGCAATGTAGGGCAACTCTCGGGCGCCGCCAATAGCCCGAAGCGCGGAAAGTGCATGTTTTTTCATATCCAGGCCGATTCAGTACATGGCCCGCAGTGGGGGAAGGGGCGGTGGCAGCGCGCGCGATGGGTGGCGCCCGCCCATTGGCTGAGTGCGCGAAACCACTGAAAACAAGAGAAAAATGCGTTTCTGGTTGGCGAGGAAGTGTCCACGCGCCGGGTTCGGAAGACGACCTCCAGCGTGCGGCGGAGCGACGCAGGGCTAACGCCTCCCGTGCGAGGGTGAACGTTCATCACCGTCACGCAGGAGCAGCACATGGGAATCTCGCGACACGCCACCGCGCACTGGGAAGGCGATCTGAAGTCGGGCAAGGGCCAGTTGAGCACGCCGCAGAGTGGCCTGCTGGACAAGACCCGCTACGGCTTCAACAGCCGTTTCGGCGACGAAAAAGGTACCAATCCGGAAGAGCTGATCGCTGCCGCGCACGCCGGCTGTTTCACCATGGCGCTGTCGGCCAAGCTCGGCGAAGCCGGCTTTACCCCGACCTCGCTGGATACCGAAGCCAAGGTCGATCTGTCTCTGGAAGGCGGCCCGCAGCTGTCGCAGATCCGGCTGAAGGTGAAGGCGGTGGTGCCGGGCATCGACGCGACGCAGTTCCGCGCGATTGCCGATGACGCCAAGCAGAACTGCCCGGTGTCCAAGGCGCTGAGCGCGGTGCCGATCAGCCTGGAAGCCGAGCTGGGCTGAGCCGGCGCATCTGTAGAGCCGAGCCCAGGCTCGGCTCCCCGGCTGCCATGGTCTGGGCGGAGAGCAGCCGAGACTGAGGCCGGCTCTACAGCATTCCTTTACCAATCGATGGTGCCGGCAATCACCGTCTGCACCTGGCCACCCGACCAGACCTCACCGTCCTCGTCGACCAGCAGCGTCAGGCGCGCGTCGTGGCCGACTTCGCGGCCCTGGCTGACTTCAAACGGTGCACGGCCACGCGGCAGCGCGCCGCGCAGGTCCAGCCACGCGGCCAGCACCGCATTGGCGGCACCCGAGGCGGCGTCCTCGAAGCGGCGTCCATTGCCGACGAAGGCACGTACGGCCAGGTCGAAACCCTCGCTGCCATCGCTGAAGGCATAGGCGAACACGCCCATGCTGTCGGTGGATTCAGCCAGTGCGGCTACCGCATCCCAGTCCGGCTGCAGCGCGCGCAATGCCGCCTCGTCGGCCACCTGCACCACCCACCAGCTGCGCCCGCCCTGCATGCGCGCCGGTGGCAGCGTGCCTAGCGGCCAGCCCTTCAGTGCGGACTGCAGGCGTGGATCGGTCGCGTCGGCAGTTTCGGCCAGCTGCGCGCGCGGGGTACGGATGGCGATGCGCTGCCGCGCACCCTCACCGCTGACGCGCAGCGGCAGGGCGCCGGCAATGCCGTCCTGCACCAGCACGCCATCGATCGGCGTGGCCAGGCCCGCCTGCAGCACTGCATGCGCGGTGCCGACGCTGGGGTGGCCGGCGAACGGAACCTCCTTCTGCGGGCTGAACATGCGCAGCCGGTAACTGGCACCGGCGACCTGCGGCGGGAACACGAAGGTGGTTTCGGGCAGGCGCGTCCAGCGTGCGATGGCCTGCATGCTGGCATCGTCCAGGCCCTCGGCATCGAGTACCACGGCCAGCGGATTGCCAGCGCCGGCGCGCGGGGAGAACACATCCAGCTGCAGGAAACGGCGGGTGGTCATAGGGGGCAAACTCCGTAAAACGAGAGGGGATACGGTTGCGCCGGGCCATGCCCGGCGACCGTGCGCGGCGCTACCAATGGATGCTGCCGTCGATCACGCACTGCACCTGGCCGCCGATCCATACCGTGCCCTGCGCATCAACCTCGACCTGTACGCGGCCATCGCGGCCGACTTCGCGGCCCTGGCTGGCCACGTAGCGGCCCTCGCGGCCGGGCAGAGCGTCGCGCTGGCGCAGCCAGGCACCGATCAGGGCATTGGCGCTGCCAGTGACAGGATCTTCCGGCACGCTGGCCGCATCGGCGGGGCAGAACGCACGTACCACGCGGGAGTGGCCGGTGCCGGCTTCGGCGGCGAACACCGCCACGCCGGTGGCATCGGTGGCCAGGCTCCAGTCGGCCAGCGCGGCCATGTCCGGTGCCAGCCCACGTACGGCGGCGGCATCGCGTAGCGGCAACAGCCACCAGCGTGCACCGTTGTCCCACAGTTCGGGTACGTGCCCGCTGGCAGCCAGCGCCAGCAGCTCCTTCGGCGCGGCGTCCGCGCTGGTGTCCAGTTGCCGCGCCGGCGGGCTGGCCAGCTGGATCTGCAGTGCCTCGGCCGGACCGCTCACCCGTACCGGCAGCAGCCCCGCCGCGCATTGCTGCAGCAGGGCGCCGTCGCGCGATTGCGCCAGGCCGCAGGTCACCGCCGCCCAGGCGGCGCCGACGCTGGGGTGGCCGGCAAACGCCAGTTCGCGGGTCGGGGTGAAAATACGGATGTGGTAGTCGGCGCCCGGCGTGCTGGGGCGCAGGAAGAACACCGTCTCGGACAGGTTCAGCCAAGCGGCAAGGGCCTGCATCTGGCTACTTGAGAGCCCGTCGGCGTCCAGGATGACGCCCAGTGGGTTGCCGGTGCCGGGGCGGGGGGCGAAGACATCGAGCTGCAGGTAACGGAGGACGGCCATCTACGGTGATATTGCGCTTAGAATCAAAGGTTCCGCCCCCGAGGGCGGCTTCCCCACATTCTACATAGCCAATCCATGTCAGCTTCCCCCCTTGTCGATCGTTGGATCGTACTGAAGTTCGGCGGCACCTCGGTGTCGCGTCGTCATCGCTGGGACACGATCGGGAAGCTGGCGAAAAAACGTGCGGAAGAGACTGGCTCGCGCGTGCTGGTGGTGGTGTCGGCGCTGTCCGGGGTCACCAACGAACTGACCGCGATTGCCGACGGCGCACCGGACAGCCATGATCGCGTGGCGGCGCTGGTCGAACGCCACGAGGGCTTCCTGGTTGAACTGGGCCTGGGCCGCGAGGTGCTGGCCGAACGCCTGGCGGCGCTGCAGGGCCTGCTGGACGACGCGCGCGCCGCGACCCGTCCGCTGGACTGGCAGGCTGAAGTGCTGGGTCAGGGCGAGCTGCTGTCCTCCACCCTGGGCGCAGCCTACCTGCACGCCTCGGGCCTGGACATGGGCTGGATGGATGCCCGCCAGTGGCTGGATGCGATGCCGCCGCAGCCGAACCAGAGCGACTGGTCGCAGCGCCTGTCGGTGAACTGCCAGTGGCGTGCCGATGCCGAGTGGATGCAGCGCTTCCGCGCGCAGCCGACCCGCCTGCTGATCACCCAGGGCTTCATTTCGCGGCATGCCGATGGCGGCACCGCCATCCTCGGCCGCGGTGGCTCGGATACCTCGGCGGCGTACTTTGGTGCGCTGCTCGGCGCCAGCCGCGTGGAGATCTGGACCGATGTGCCGGGTATGTTCAGCGCCAACCCGAAGGACGTGCCGGATGCGCGCCTGCTGACCCGCCTGGATTATTACGAGGCGCAGGAAATCGCCACCACCGGTGCCAAGGTGCTGCACCCGCGCTCGATCAAGCCGTGCCGCGATGCCGGCGTGCCGATGGCCATCCTCGATACCGAGCGCCCGGAACTGCCGGGTACCAGCATCGATGGCAGCGCCGCGCCGGTGCCGGGCGTAAAGGCGATCAGCCGCCGCAACGGCATCGTGCTGGTGTCGATGGAAGGCATCGGCATGTGGCAGCAGGTCGGCTTCCTGGCCGATGTGTTCAACCTGTTCAAGAAGCACGGCCTGTCGGTGGACCTGATCGGTTCGGCCGAAACCAACGTCACCGTGTCGCTGGACCCGTCCGAGAACCTGGTCAACACCGATGTGCTGGCCGCGCTGTCGGCCGACCTGTCGCAGATCTGCAAGGTGAAGGTGATCGTGCCGTGTGCGGCGATCACCCTGGTTGGCCGTGGCATGCGCTCGCTGCTGCACAAGCTGTCGGACGTGTGGGCCACCTTCGGCCGCGAGCGCGTGCACATGATCTCGCAGTCGTCCAACGACCTGAACCTGACCTTCGTCATCGACGAGGCCGATGCCGATGGCCTGCTGCCGATCCTGCATGCTGAGCTGATCGACAGCGGTGCGATGCCGGTGGAAGAGACCGAAGTGTTCGGCCCGCGCTGGCGCGAGATTGCCGGCACCGTGCGTCCGCGTGGCACCCCGTGGTGGCGGGGCCAGCGTGCGCACCTGCTGCAGCTGGCCGATGCGGGTACGCCGCGCTACGTCTACCACCTGCCGACGGTGCGTGCCCGCGCCCGTGCACTGGCCGCGATCAAGCCGATCGACCAGCGCTACTACGCGATCAAGGCCAACAGCCACCCGGCCATCCTGCAGCTGTTGGAAGCCGAGGGCTTTGGCCTGGAGTGCGTGTCGCACGGCGAGCTGAAGCACGTGTTCCAGCACCTGCCGGAACTGTCGCCCAAGCGCGTGCTGTTCACCCCCAGCTTCTGCCCGCGCAGCGAGTATGAGGCGGCATTCGCGCTGGGCGTGACTGTGACGGTCGACAACGTCGAAGCACTGCAGCGTTGGCCGGACCTGTTCCGCAACCGCGAGCTGTGGCTGCGGGTCGACTTGGGCCGGGGCGAAGGCCACCATGCCAAGGTCCGTACCGGCGGCAAGGACTCCAAGTTCGGCCTGCCGATCGCCCGCGTCGACGAGTTCGTGCGCGCGGCCACCGATCTGGGCAGCCGCGTGGTCGGCCTGCATGCGCACCTCGGCAGCGGCGTTGAGACCGCGCAGCACTGGCGCCTGATGTGCGATGAGCTGGCCGGTTTCGCCCGCCGCATCGGCAGCGTAGAGACGATCGACATTGGCGGTGGCCTGCCGATTCCGTATTCCGCCGAGGACGAGCCGTTCGACCTGGACGCCTGGGCCGAGGGCCTGGCCGAGGTCAAGGCGCTGCATCCGGCATTCCGTCTGGCGATCGAGCCGGGTCGCTACCTGGTGGCCGAGTCCGGCGTGCTGCTGACCCATGTCACCCAGGTAGTGGAAAAGGACGGCGTGCGCCGCGTCGGCCTGGATGCCGGCATGAATGCACTGATGCGCCCGGCCCTGTACGACGCCTGGCACGATATCGAGAACCTCAGCCGCCAGGGCGGCTATGCCGAGGCGGCGTTCGATGTGGTCGGCCCGATCTGCGAATCCAGCGATGTGTTCGGCAAGCGCCGCAAGCTGCCGGTGTCGACCGCGCCGGACGACGTGATGCTGATCGCCGATGCCGGTGCCTACGGCTATGTGATGGCCAACACCTACAACCAGCGGATGCTGCCGCGCGAAGACGTGATCGAATGATCGCCGCGCGCGCCCTGCACCCGCCCACCGACACGCCCCGCGCCCTCGCGCGGGCCCGTGCCTGACCGGATACACCATGACTGCTTTCGACAAACACCAGGTTTCCCGCTTCCGCTTCGTCCGCTGCGAATTCGCCGCGGATACCGGCGTGGCCAGGCTGGTCTATGCCTTTGATGACGGCCCGGAGATGGTGGAAACCATCACCGTGCCGGGCGCCCCTTTCGTGCTGGACGAGGCGCGTGCCGCCGCCGTGCAGCGTGCGCTGCAGCTGCTGCACCTGATCGCAGGTGTCAGCTACTACAAGGCGGGCGTGCCGGAGACGGTCAGCATCGACAGCTACAGCATCGATGCCGATACCGCCGCACTGGTGGAGACCATTTACCTCAACGGCCTGGGCGAATTCGCCTACCGCAATGGCCTGAACCTGCGCGGCCGCTTCCGGTTGCCGGTGCAGGGCGAGGCCGTGCAGGCGCCGTCGCTGGGCCTGCAGCCGCACGCGCTGGTGGCCATCGGCGGCGGCAAGGATTCGCTGGTCAGCATCGAAGCGCTGCGCCGTGCCGGCGTGGACGAGACCGTGACCTGGATCGGTGGCTCGCAGCTGATCCGTGCGTGCGCCGAGCGCACCGGCCTGCCGACATTGAACCTGGGCCGCACGCTGGCACCTGAACTGTTCGAGTTGAATCGCCAGGGCGCATGGAACGGCCATATCCCGGTGACGGTGGTGAACTCGGCGATCATGGTGCTGGCCGCGTTGCTGCACGGCGTGGACCAGGTGGTGTTCTCCAACGAGCGCTCGGCCAGCTACGGCAGCCAGATTCCAGGCACCGGCGAAGTGAATCATCAGTGGTCCAAGGGCTGGGCCTGCGAGCAGGCGTTCGGCAGCCATGTGCAGAAGTACGTGGCGGCGGACCTGCAGTACTACTCGCTGCTGCGCCCGATGTCCGAGCTGGCGGTGGCCCGCCAGTTCGCCAAGAGTGACTTCTACGACGCGCATTTCTCCAGCTGCAACCGCAACTTCCACATCCTCGGCGAGCGCCCGGTGAACCGCTGGTGCGGCGTCTGCCCGAAGTGCCATTTCGTGTTCCTTGCGCTGGCCCCGTTCATGCCCAAGACGCGCCTGGTGCGCATCTTCGGCCGCAACCTGCTGGACGATGCCGAGCAGGCCGGTGGCTTCGACGCGCTGCTGGAATTCCAGGACCACAAGCCGTTCGAGTGCGTGGGCGAAGGCCGCGAATCGCGCGCAGCGATGGCGACCCTGGCGCAGCGTCCGGAGTGGAAGGAAGACGTGCTGGTGAAGCGCTTCTGCAATGAGATCCAGCCGCAGCTGGATGCCGTCGAACTGGAACTGGCACCGCTGCTGCAGCTGCAGGGCGAGCACCGCGTTCCGGCTGCGCTGTGGGAACGGGTGCGTGAAGATTTCGCAGCTTGAAGGAAAGCGCATTGCGCTGTGGGGCTGGGGCCGTGAGGGCCGCGCCGCGTTTGCGGTGCTGCGTGAGCGCCTGCCAACGCTTGGCCTGAGCCTGTTCTGCCCGGCCGCTGAAGCCGAAGCCGCGCGTGCGGAAACGCAGGGCGCGCTGGACGTGCGTGGCGAACCCTCGGCCGAAGCGCTGGCCGCGTTCGATGTGGTGATCAAGTCGCCCGGCATCAGCCCTTACCAGCCGATCGCGCTGGCGGCGGCGGGGCAGGGCGCCACCTTTATCGGTGGCACCGCGTTGTGGTTTGCCGAGCATGCGGGTGCCGATGGCATCGTGCACGACACCGTGTGCGTGACCGGTACCAAGGGCAAGAGCACCACCACCGCGCTGGTGGCGCACCTGCTGCGTGCCGCCGGCCACCGTACCGGTCTGGTCGGCAACATCGGCCTGCCGCTGCTGGAAGTGCTGGACCCGCAACCCGCGCCCGAGTACTGGGCGGTGGAACTGTCCAGCTACCAGACCGGCGAAGTGGCGCGCAGTGGCGCACATCCACAGGTGGCGGTGGTCCTGAACCTGTTCCCTGAGCACCTGGACTGGCACGGCAGCGAGCAGCGTTACATCGAAGACAAGCTGCGGCTGGCGACTGAAGCCGCGCCGCGCATCGCCGTGCTCAATGCCGCCGACCCGCACCTGGCCGCGCTGTCGTTGCCCGACAGCGAAGTGGTCTGGTTCAACCAGCCTCAAGGCTGGCACATGCGTGGTGACATCGTGCATCGCGGCGAACAGGCGGTGTTCGATACCCGCAACACGCCGCTGCCAGGCCGCCACAACCGCGGCAACCTGTGCGCGGTGCTGGCCGCACTGGAAGCACTGGGCTTGGATGCGGTGGCGCTGGCACCGGCGGTGCAGGACTTCCGTCCGCTGCCGAACCGCCTGCAGCGCATCGGCGTGGCCGATGGCCTGACCTACGTCAACGATTCGATCAGCACCACGCCGCATGCCAGCCTGGCCGCGCTGGAGTGCTTCGCCGGGCAGCGCATCGCCTTGCTGGTGGGCGGGCACGACCGTGGCCTGGACTGGACCGATTTCATGCAGCACATGGCCCACGACGTGCCGCCGGTGGAGATCGTGACCATGGGCAGCAACGGCCCGCGCATCCACGCCATGCTGCAGCCGCTGGCCGATGCCGGTCGCTTCGGTCTGCACGCGGCGGCGGATCTGCCCGAGGCGATGGCGCTGGCACGTGCCGCGCTGGGTGTGCAGGGTGGGGTGGTGCTGCTGTCGCCGGGTGCGCCGAGTTTTGGTGCGTACCGAGATTACGTGGCGCGTGGCCGTCATTTCGCCGAACTGGCCGGGTTTGACCCGGACAGCATCAGCGCGATTCCGGGGTTGGGTATCGGCTGATCCACCGGCCCGGGGTCGGATCCCTTTCCGCAGGAAAGGGCTGTGACCCCAGCGAGTTACCATCGGCGCATTCCCGGACGGATTCGAGAAGCCCGATGTGCACCTTCATCACCGTGTTCCTACCCACCTCGTTTGCGCACGTTGACGCCGCCGCGATCATGGAGCGCAGCGGCCGTCGCCTGTTCGCGCAGGATTCGCCCAGCCTGCAGGCCGCGGTCGGGCCTGGCTGGCAGCCGTGGCTGAGCGCCGTGCACTGCGATTGCGGCACGGCGCTGGCGTCGATGCGGGCCGAGCTGGAATGGAAGGGCGATGCCGACCGCTGGCGGAAGAAGGGCTGGAGCGAAGCGAAGATCGCCCGCGCGCTGGCCGAGCAGCGGGCGCGGCATGCGCAGGATCAGCAGGTGCGTCGCGATGAAGCAGTGGGCGACGCCGGCCAGTGGCTGCTGCGCATCGAAGCCCTGCTGGCCGCAGGCGCGGCGCGCGTCGGACTGCTGGTACGCGACTACGACGGTTCGGTCGGTGCCCGGCAGCCGAAGCCACCGGAACGTCACTGGCCGCGTGCGCGCCTGGCGGCCGCGGATCTGCTGGCGTTCGAGCCGGGCACCTTGCATTGGATCGAACGCGGGTGAGGCCGTCATCCACGCATGGCGTGGATCTACTGTAGAGCCGAGCCCATGCTCGGCTGGATTTCAGTCCTCATGCCGGATGAACGCGTAACCGCCATCAATCAGCTGCTGCAGATACGCATCGAAGCTGGGCGCGATGACTACGTAGCTGTCTGGATCGTGCAGGTAGCGCACCACCTGGCCGACCGTGCCGCCCGGCGCGGGATCGAAATCCAGGTACAGCATCGAGGTGCCGCCGTTGTTCATGCAGTGCGAGAAGCACAGCCGGCGGCTCATCGGCAGATCCGCGTCGATGCCTTCACCCAGAATCTCCGGCTCGTCATCCAGCCATTCTTCGTAGATGGAACGGATGCTGTCGTCCCACTGCTGCTGGTCTTCGAAGATCTGCGCGACCGAGCGCAGGTAGTACGGGTAGCCGCCGTCTTCCACGTCCGACCCGAGCATCAGCACGCAGACCCCGCCGCCGGGATACGCGCGGAAGTGGGTGCCATCCACGCGGGACAACAGTTCCACCAGGCTGTCAGGCACCTGCGGCCATTGCATGCGCAGGCGCTGCAGGTCTTCTGCGCTGGCACCCTGGACGTGAGCCCACTGCGGGGCATCGTCGGCGGGCAGGCGTGGGATCAGGCCAGACAGAAAGCGGTCAACAAGGTTCATGCGAAATAGGGGACGGAGGGGATTAAGTCGTATCCAACCACACCTGCGTCACGTCGCCAATGCAGAATGCGACGCGGGAGGGGCGAACACGGCTTAATCCCCTCCGTCCCCTTTTTTTGCGGAGCAGGCGCATGAATCGTTGGCGATGTGGTGTAGCGGTGATGCTGGGCCTGGCGGCGATGCCGGCGTGGGCGGCAATGAAGACGCAGCCGGTGGAGTGGAAACACCAGGGCACGACCTTCAGTGGCGTGCTGGTCTATGACGACGGCGACAATGACAAGCGACCTGGCCTGGTGATGGTGCCGAACTGGAAGGGTGTGAACGAGTCGGCCATCGAGAAGGCCAAACAGCTGGCCGGCGATGATTACGTGGTGCTGGTGGCCGATGTCTACGGAAAGGGTGTGCGGCCGAGGACCGATGCCGAGGCCGGGCCGGTGGCGACCAAGCTGCGCAACGATCGGCCGCTGCTGCGCGCGCGTGCGCTGGAAGCGGTGAACGTGCTCAAGGCGCAGGCCGGGAAGGTGCCGCTGGATGCCAGCCGGATCGGTGCGGTGGGCTTCTGCTTCGGCGGTACCACCGTGCTGGAGCTGGCCCGTGCCGGTGCGCCGTTGGCCGGTGTGGTCAGCCTGCACGGTGGGCTGGGCTCGCCACTGCCGGCGCAGGCCGGTGGCAGCCATCCTTCGGTGCTGGTGCTCAACGGTGCCGACGACAAGAGCGTGACCGCCGAGGACATCGCCGGTTTCCAGAAGGAAATGAACGCGGCCAAGGTCGACTGGGAGTTCACCAACTACAGCGGCGCGGTGCACTGTTTCGCCGAGCGCGATGCCAACAGCCCGCCGGGCTGCCAGTACAACGAACGGGCGGCCAAGCGCGCGTGGAAGGCGCTGGATGAGTTCTTCGAGG